>CALFWV010000027.1 GCA_937927825.1 uncultured Caulobacterales bacterium
GGCGAGAGATTTTCCATCGGGTGAGGGCGCGCCGCGCACTGCGCCGCCGAAACCACCAGCCGCTGTCGAGATTTCACCGGTTTCCATGTCATATTCTTTGATCTGAAATAGCTCAGTGTGGCTGTTTTGGGCATAGATGAATGTCCCGCCGGGAGTCGTATTTTGCGTATAGTAAATTGATTTTCCGTCTGGCGCAAAGATCGGTTCGCCGAGTTCTTTCTGATGCGACTCGGAGGGTTTCTTGACCAGCTTCACGCCGTCGCCGCCTTTGGTGTGATAGAGCCAGATTTCCCCTGTGCCGAGTGAGCGGGATGTCGTGAAGTGTTTCTTGGCCGCGATATATTTTCCGTCCGGTGACCAGGTTGGATTGTTCATCAAGCGGAAGGTCTCGCTCGTAATCGCTTTCTTGTTCTCACCATCAACATCCATGACCCAAATGTTGTCGCCGCCCGCGCGGTCGGAGGTAAAGGCGATTTGCTTTCCATCGGGAGAGAAGCGCGGCTGCATTTCCCACGCCATGCCGGATGCAATGTTGGTCGCCGTACCGCCCGAGGCTGGCATCGTGTAAATGTCGCCCAGTAAATCAAAAGCGATGGTTTTTCCATCGGGTGATAGGTCGAGGCTCATCCAGGTGCCGTTATCGACATCAATGTCGATTTCTCGCGTATCGCCGGGTGGGTTCATGACGTCCCATTTGGCGTCTTCTTCTTTTTTCTCCTCTGGTGCATCATTATGCGCGACGGCCGTAAAAGCGACAGCACTGGCAGCGGTTAAACCGATGGTCGAAAGTAGAATATTTTTAAGGGTCATGGGGATTCTCCGATTTGGAGTTGAGGATGACGGAAAAGCAGAGGCAAATCATGCCTTTTCGCGTGAGAGGGGAAAGGTTGGGATGAGAGTGTTGTCTTCCTCCGTCATTACCGCCCGTGTGGCGGCAATCCATGATGTGGCGAGGTGGGGTTTGGATTACCGCCACAAGGGCGGTAATGACGAATAGAAAGGGATTGGGTTAAAACCGTCCCGCCGCACCCGGAAACACAACCGGCGTTTCGCTGCCGTCTTTCGCGACCGCACTCACACCGAAGAAATAATTGTCAATCACGAGGTTCTCAAACGTCCATTCATTGGCCTTGCCGATGAAACGTGAATGGGTCCATTCGGGTTCCGTGGTTAAGCGCCAATGGACGCGGTAACCCGCGAGGTTGCGGCCATTGGGCGGTGTTTCCCATGTGAGCTTGGCGGAAGGTTGAACTGCGCCTGTCGCTTCGACATTGGCCGGGAAGGGCGGCGCGCCTGCCATGCCCGCAAGGGTGATGGCGTTGAGGGCTGTGACCTTGGCGGCATAGGCGGCATCCACGCCGTCCATCGTGTCGCCATAGGTTGTTACATGCTCTGTAATGTCAAAAGCAACTTCAAGGGGTTTAGATCCTTTATTTGTCCTTATTGCGGGCGCAGCTCCCCAAAGATTGCAAGTCGTCATTTTGGTCGTATTTTTGATAATAGTACTTAAGATTTTTGTCTGACTGTCCCACGTGAATTCACGTTCCTCTGGGCATTTTACAGTTTCGATTAGTTTTGCCATTTCAGCATTTGAAACTGTAAATCCAGCTTTTAACTTTCCTTGCAAATAGACTTCACTGCGCAAATCCTGATGCTGGCGGTCGTAGTGCTCGTGGGTTTCCATGATGCGGATGCCGGGGATGCCGACTTGGTTAAAGGGGCGGTGATGGCCGCCGCGGGCAAAGCGGTCGAGGCGGTAGACCATCATGATATCAAGGTTCGTTAGATATTGATCTCCTTGAGCTTTCACATAACGCGCGAGGTTGCGGGACGGGCTGTCGACTTCACCGCCCGTGAATCTGCGGCGGCGGGCTTCTTCGGGCGTCTCATTCGCGCGCGTGCCTTCGGAAAAGACGCGGACTGTTGTATTATTCGTAACGCCGTCAATGCCGGTGATGTTGGAGATCATATCATTGTTCAAAACACCTTTGATGTCCCACCCTTCGGCCAGCGCGTGGGCGGCGACAATCTCGCCGCCGAACAAGCCTTGTTCCTCACCGGAGAGCCCAGCATAGATGATGCTGCCCGCATATTTGCGTTTAGACAGGATGCGTGCGGCTTCTATTGTTCCCGCCATGCCGGAGGCATTGTCATTCGCGCCGGGGCTGTCATCTGTGCCGTTCAGCGGGTCTGAGACGCGGCTATCAATGTCGCCGCTCATCATCACGTAACGGTTCGGGTCTAATGTACCGCGTTGGATGGCGAGGACAGAGACGACTTCCGTCGGTTCAGGAATGCGGCGTTCGCCGCTGATCGTGTCGCTGACATAGATGACTTCCAGACAGCCGCCACAGTCTTTTGAAATTTTCTCGAACTCCTCAAAAATCCAGCGCCGCGCCGCGCCAATCCCGCGTGTGTCGCTTTCGGTTTCGGACAAGGTGTGCCGCGTGCCAAAATCAACCAGCGTTTGAATGTCGGATTGAATCCGGTCTGCAGAAGGCTCAATGGCAACCTTATAAAGATCTTGGACTTCGGAGGGCGGACCATATTCTGATTGGGCCTGAGCGGAACAAGCTGTGAGCAGAAGTGCCGCTGCGAGTGTGATGCGTTTCATAAAGTCCCCTATACAGAGGCCAGTTTTAGGACGGCCCCGTAATCTCTTTGTGTTTCCATATCCGGTCCGTGACCGGCGTCCATCATGGCGCGGTGAAGCGCTTTCAGGCGATAGCACGGCACGAACATGTAGGCGTGATGTTCGACGTGGTAATTGACCCAATAGGGCGCGAATAGGATGCGTTCTATCACATTGGCGTGTGTCGTGCGCGCATGAGTGAGCGGATTGTCGTCATTTGTCGTCATAGCGTGTTCCGCAATATTCCGCAGGCGCAGGCAGGCAAAGAACCACGTCCAAAGCGGAAGCAACCACAGCGTCAAATAAAGCCAAGGGTGCCCAATCAAAATGAAGATCCCGAATAATATGGCATTGGACACCCAGAACGGCAGAGACGAGTTTTTATCGAAGGCTTCGGTTCCGGCCATACGCGCTCCGCTGCGTTTCATCTTAAACGTGGCAACCCGTATGCGTAGGAATGTCAGGCCCGTCACGTCGCGTAAAAACTTCCGTAAAAGACTGGCTTTGGTGGTGGGGAATTTTGCCGAAAGCGGAAGGTCGGGATCATTTTCCGATTGCGCATATTTATGATGCTTCAAATGATATTTGCGGTAAGCCAGCATATCGCCGCCATAGGGCGCAGCGAGAAGATATTTCCCGACCCATTCATTCAGCGCTCTATTTTCAAACAGAACGCCATGCGCTGTATCATGCGCCAAGATTGACAATCCGTGCTGGCGTGAACCGATAATCAGAAAAGCCGCTGCATAGACCCATGGATTTGGAAAAATAATGAAGGCCGCTATAGCGAGGCCGATAGTTCCCCATACGTGAAGCGTTAGCCAAGCGCCCCATAAGTCAGACCGTTCCGCCATTTGCCGAACAGTCGATTTTGGAAGATATTCAATGGCGCGTGTCATTGGGGACAATGATGCGGGCTTAAAAGCGCTTTTGTCAATCCAGTTTAATCGCATAGGCCCATCACAGGCTTGACGTTATTGGCTGAGTTAGAAAAAAGACATGCATGGAACGACTCGTCAAAGGCTATCAATCCTTCCGCGCTGATGGATATGCGCACCAGAAGGAGCTCTATGAAGAGCTGGGCCTTCATGGTCAGCATCCGGATATTATGTTGATTGGTTGTGCGGATAGCCGCGTCGACCCAACCGATATATTTCATGCCTATCCCGGGCAGATGTTTGTTGCGCGCAATGTTGCCAACCTAATTCCGCCGGATGACCTCGGGGACGATTATTGTTGCACAATGGCTGCTGTAGAATATGCGGTCTCCGTTATTGGCGTCGATATGATTGTTGTGATGGGCCATGAGAGCTGCGGCGGGATTGCGGGCTGCGTCTCCGGCTTGGGTCGACAGCCGGAAGGCGGGTATGTCAATAAATGGCTCAGCCAGATAAACCACGTTCACGACAGGCTCGTGGAAACCGGCATTGCGGATAACGAGATGCAAGAGGCCATGGAGTTGGAATCCGTGCGTCAGTCTCTAAGAAACCTGATGACCTATGATTTTATTCAGGAGAGGGTCGAAAGCGGAGCGCTTACGCTGCAAGGGGCTTATTTCTCAATCGTAAAAGCCGAGTTGAAACTTGCCGATGATACGGGCGAATTCAAGCTTGTTGAACCTGACGGTTAAGCGGCAATAGCGTCCGCGCCTATGACAGCGTAAGGGTCAATGCCATTGTCACGCATTGCCTCGTGAACCTTGTGATATTGCGTTGGAAGCGTGATTCGCAATTTTTCCCGTACAGCGGCTAATGGCTGTGGCAGCAGTTCCATAATATCTTCATAAACAATGTCTTGGGCGGCTTTTCCGATGCGGCGAGCCTCATTGATAGATTTCAATACCGGTGCGCCTTTCGGGGCGGTTTTACGAACCTCCCAGGCTGCGCCATAGGCGATGAACAGGATTCCCAAGCCGCCATGCTGTTCATAGGTAAATCCTAATACAGAAGCCTCTCCAAGCGCATCGCGCCCGAAGCCCGTAAGGACGTGCAGCATATCATGCGTGTCGCGCGAGCGGTCACCATAAATATTCATTTCAGGATGACCGAAATCTCGGTTGATACCGGACCGATCATATTCATCGACGAGGCCCTGCGCCGTTAAACCTTCTGTCGTCATAAATTTCAGATAGGCGCGGCCAAGGCTATCCTCAGGCAGCGTCCGCAGCCACTCATGATTATCCAAGAGTTTAGGCAAATAACGATTTTCTTTCAATCGCTTCTGGCCCCTTTCTGAATTTGCGAATTTCACAAACCGTTTCTGAAAGCTATTTCCGTTCAGGGCTTCGATGGTGTAAAAAACTTGGGTCGTATCTTCTTTATTCGCAATCAGTTTTCGAAAGTGTTTGAACGCTTTTAACGGGCGCCTTCGACGTTTTTCGAATGATTTTACGGTATATGGGGCTTGAGTCATTCAATTTTGTTAGCATGAAAAGAGTTTCCAAAGCTATACCGTGTCTGCATAAGGTTCATTCAGAACTAGTGAGGTGTCACTTTGCTCCAACGTGCATTGATAACGTCTATCGTGGTACTGTTTTTGGGAGCTTGCTCGGCACTTAAAAACGGACCCCCATCGGAAAGCGGTGATGCGGTAATTGTGGTCGGCAATATTCTCACAATGAACCCTGATCGACCTGTCGTTAAATCAATGTTGATTAGCGAGGGCGCTATTATTGGGCTGACCAATCAAGAGATCCTTATTCCTCAGGATGATGAGATGAAGGTTCTTGATTTTAGGGGCCGGACCATCCTCCCGGGATTTATAGATAGCCATGTTCATGTGCGGGAATTAGGCATGGACCGGATCAAAGCCAATCTTGTGGGTGTGGAAACGGCCCAGGACATTGTGGACCGCTTGCAAGCGCGTTTTCCCAATCCCGAATCCGGTGTTTGGCTCATCGGGCAAGGCTGGGACGAGGGCGCA
>CALFWV010000028.1 GCA_937927825.1 uncultured Caulobacterales bacterium
CGCAGCCGATAATTTTTCTGAGCGTCCAATAAATCCCTGCTCACCGCGCAGGGAGGTTTCATATATGAAATTTGACGGAACAGAGCTGGCGCAGGCCGTTAAAACCAAAACCGCAATCCCGCCCATGAAAACTCTATTCAACAGGCTGACCATAAATATTGAGCTCTACAACATCACCTTTTCCGGCCGTTTTTGCGAACTCCCTAACGGGGCCGAGCTGCGTCGCCTTATCGCCGACGATGACATAGACCATCTCGTTCTCTTGCAAATATTTATCCGCGATTCGTTTAAACTCGGCTTTCGTCATTTCGACTAATTCCGCTTGTTCGTCCTCGACATAGGTCTTCGAGAGGCCATAGCGGCTGATATTGCGCAATATACCGAGTTTCGCGCCCAGGCTTTCAAAAGCGCGGGTATTTTCTTTAATGAGCTTTTGCTGCGTTGTTTCAACAGCGGCGGCGTCAAATTCCGGACCATAGCGGCGCACCATGTCACGGATGGTTTCCAAAGACGCCTTGGTAGCATTGGCGCGCACTGATGTTCCAATGGTGAAGGGCCGCGTCACCGTGCCATTCGGAACAGAGGAGTACGCCCCATAAGTGTAGCCTTTTTCAATCCGCAACACTTGTGCCAAATCACCGGAAATCCCGCCGCCCAATTTCTCATTGGTAAACCGGATTTTATTGAAATCTGCATCGCCTGTGGCCGCTGTCAGCTTCCCGATGCGCAGCACCGATTGCTTTGATCCCGGGACGTCAATGAAGAAAACTTTGCCCGCATTTGTCTGTGCAGGAATTTCAAACTCAGCACGCGGCGCGCCCGACGGCGATACTGTTTTCCCGAGTTGCGCCAGTGCCAATGCGGCCCGGTCCGGATCAATATCACCCACGACGTGAAGACGCGCGTCGGAGCGAAGCAGCGACACATGAGCAGCTTCCAGATCCGGTAGAGACAGTGCCGCGACACTTTTTGCCGTGCCGCCGCCCGGACGGCCGAGCGGGTGGTCCACGCCGTAAATCAATCCATTATAAGTTTGCGTCGCGATAGAATTGGGGTTGGCTTCGCGGCCTTTAATACGCGTCAGCGCCGCTGATTTCACGCGGTCAAAATCGTCCGGCTGCCACCGGGGTTGCATCAAAATTTCTTCGACAAGCGCAACTGTCGGTTCAAAATTCCGGGCTAATGTTGTTGCGGAAATGACCAGCTCTTCGGAATTTGCCGACACATTAATACCGGAGCCCAGCAGGCCGATGGCTTGTTCCAATTCAGCCGCTGTCTTTGTGGCGGTGCCTTCATTCATCAATGCCGCCAGCAGAGATAACCGCCCATTTTGGTCTGCCGTCTCGGACCAACGTCCGCCGGGCAAAGTGATGTCAAATTGCACCAATGGAATCTCATTGGTCTCAATTCCGCTCAACGTCACACCGTCGATCAGGGTCCGGGTCCAGATTTCCGGCATTTTCAAAAGCGGCAGCTCGCCAAAAGGCGGCTCAGAGCGATCATGTTTCGTCGGCGTTTTCTCAAACTCTGCGATGTCGCCCGCACTGACCTCCTCAGAGGCGACATCGGCTTTCACTTCCTCGATCCAAACGCTGGCGCGCTCCGCCCCGGAGACCGCGAGTTCAGCTTGGCCTTTCGGGACGAAACTCGTCATCACATAAGGCTTGTCTTTGATATATAAATTATAGGCCGTGCGAATATCAGCGGCGCTCACGGCGCGCATCTTTTCCGCAGATTTCGCGGAATATGCCGGATCCCCCGCAAATTCATTGCTCGTCGCGAGATCGTTGGATTTCCCCAGGACAGTAGAGAGCGAGTTGTAGAGAATAGTTTCCTGCTCGGCCTTGATACGCTGTAAATCAGTGGCATCCACGCCGGTGTCTTCAAAGGTTTTCATCGCGGTCTGAATGCTGGCTTTCACATCGTCCAAATTCGTGCCCGGTTTGGCCCGCACGCGAATTGTGAACTCTCCCGCGATTTGATTGGCGCGGTGAAACGCGGAGACATTCGGTGCCAATTTTGCGCTGTCCACGACCTCGACATAAAGCGGAGAATTTCGACTTCCGCCCAAAATACTGGCCAGCATGTCCAGCGCTTGCTCATCCGCGTGAAGCGTTTCGACCGTTGGGAAGGTCAGGCGTAACTCCGGCAATTTCGCGAAATTATCCTCGAACCACAGGTTTTTTGTCTCCGCCAGAGTGACGGGCTGCGGCGCAGGTTTATCGACCTCTCGCCCGCGCGGAATCTCACCAAACCACAGCTCGACTTTGCGTTTTGTGTCTTCAATGTCGATATCGCCGACAATGGACAGCGTCACATTATTTGGGCCGTACCAATCAGCGTGAAATTCTCTTAAATCTTCCAGCGTCGCCGCTTGCAAATCCGGCAAAGACCCTATGACGGTCCAGCTATAAGGATGGCCTTCGGGATAGAGCGCCGCGCGAATGACCTCGCCGGTATATCCATAGGCCGCATTATCGACGCGCTGGCGTTTCTCATTTTTCACGACCTGTTTTTCACGCTCCAGTGCCGCCGTCGTCACCGTATTAATCATGTAGCCAAGACGGTCACTATCAATCCATAAAATCTTGTCGAACGCGTCTTTCGGAACGACTTCATAATAGATTGTGCCGTCCGACCAGGTTCCGCCATTGCGCTGCCCGCCCCAATCCGGAATGGCTTTGCGGTTCCACCCGCGCGGGACATTTTCGCTGTCGTTAAAAGCCATATGTTCGAAGAAATGCGCAAATCCCGTCCGTCCGGGTTTCTCGCGATTGGATCCGGCATGGATGACCGTTGTGACCGCGACAATGGGATCAGACCGGTCGACCTGTAGAATAACATCCAAACCATTCTCCAGCGTGAATTTTTCATATTCGATAGTCAGAGGCGATGCATCAGCTTGGGCGGATTGAGTTTCCGGCGCAGAGAGCGTCCCCGCCTCCCCGCAGGCGCTTAACATCAACGCCGCGGCACCGGTCAGTAATAACGAACGAAACGACATATATCTCTCCCTAGACTGACGCGAACCGTAGCGGCGCGGTCACGGAAATCAATCTGACATCAAAAAAATACAGTGCCCAGACGAAAGGATAACAGTCGGCTTAGCCATATTTTAATCTCACTGCTCTAAGGGTCGCTCAAGGTAATGGAGGTCTGATTGTGTCCAAAAACAAAAATGTCGCGCGATATTACGCGGGGGCGTCAATCCCATGCGCCGTCATCATGCCGGATCGCCGGGCGGTGCGGCAGCCTGTATCCCGCCGAAATGTCCTGAAGGGCTCCGCTGCAATCTCTGCGCTGGGCCTGACCGGGTGCGGCGGGAGTTCGGTTGGCAGTTCCAACCTCAGCACACAATCTATCACCCCGCCGCCTGTCACCCCAAGTGGGAGTGGCGTTCACCCGATTTTTGGAGCCGACCTTATGACACGACGCAATGACGCCTATAATTTGCGAGTCTCTGCCGCATCAACACAAGCGGACACAACTTATGACACCCAAGAATCCAATGGCGACGAAGGCCTATATGCCGATTATCGCGCCAGCTTCACCAAGGGCCTGCCGCATAACGCGCTCGGCGAGGTCGAGACATCCGCTTATGAAGCTCTGTTAGGCGCTTTGGAAAGCGGTCGAACAGAGGACTTTGAAACCATTACGCTGGGTGGCACGCGAAAACTCGCCAACCCGCAAGGCGCGTATAAGTTTGAGCTGGTCGGGCTCGACTCGCATAAAACCTACATGCGCCCCGCCCCCGCATTTGAAAGCGCGGAAACGGCTGCGGAAATGGCCGAGCTTTATTGGAAAGCGCTCTGCCGTGACGTGCCTTTTGCCGAATTTGGCACGAACACATTGGTCCAAGCCGCCGCCGCTGACCTCAACGCCTTCACCAAAACCGTCGGCCCGAAAACGCCGGGCGGACAAGTCAACACCAGCAATATTTTCCGCGGCGAAACGCCCGGAGATTTGACAGGGCCCTATATTTCGCAATTCTTGCTCAAGGATATCCCCTATGGGAATAATCTCATCGAGCAGAGATATGACACGGCCGCCCCCGGTGATGATTTCATGACGGATAAGGCGTCATGGCTTTCCGTCCAGAATGGGGACAGCCCTGCGCCGCTGACCAAAGGCTCGCCCCGTTACATCAGTGACGCCCGCGCCCTCTCGGAATATGTTCATGCCGATTATTCCTACCAAGCCTATTTGAGCGCAGCGCTGATCCTGCTCGCGGTGCCAAATAGTTTTGATCTGGCCAATCCATATAATACCTTCACGACCCAAGGCGGCTTTACCGCGCTGGGCGGACCGGATGTGCTGGATATGGTCGCCAAAGCGGGCAATCTCGCCCTCACCGGCGCGTGGTACCAGAAATGGCTCGTCCATCGCCGCCTGCGTCCCGAAGTCTATGGCGGACGGCTGCATCACCAAATCACAGGCGAAAAAGATTACGGCCTGCCCAGCGAACTCGTCCATTCAGATGCGATTGCGCAGACCTTTGCCAATCACGGCACATATCTGCTGCCCATGGCCTATCCGGAAGGCTCGCCAACCCATCCTGCCTATCCGGCCGGACATGCGACCATTGCCGGCGCCTGTACGACAATTTTGAAAGCCTTTTTCGAAGAAAGCCTGCGCCTTCCAAATCCCGTCGTCGCCAATGCCACCGGCACGGCGCTGCAAAGCTATAGCGGCAGCCTGACCGTGGGCGACGAGCTGAATAAACTCGCCAGCAATATCGCGCTCGGCCGCGATTGGGCCGGCGTGCATTACCGCTCGGACGGCATTGACGGCCTCCTCGTCGGGGAACAACAAGCCATCGGCCTGCTACAAGATTACAGCCTCACCTACCGCGAACAATTCGGCGGGCTGAGCTTTAAGAAATTCGACGGAACTGTGGTAACAATCAGCGGCGGCGCTGTGGTTTAGGTGACCACTCCCCCGCCGAGAGGCAGAATAAAGCAGGAAAACAGATAAAACTCCATTGTCCCATCGCGCAGAGGTTGTTAGCGCGGTGGACGGAGGAGTTATGCGTCTAAGTTGGAATGAAATTCGCGTTCGCGCCAAAGCCTTTTCTGAAGACTGGAAAGATGCCCATTATGAAAAGGGCGAAACGCAAAGTTTTTACAATGATTTCTTTGAGGTCTTCGGCCTGAAACGTCGCCAAGTCGGACGCTATGAAGAGGCCGTCAAAGACCTGAAAGGCAATTCCCAATTCATTGATTTATTCTGGCCCGGCATGTTGATTGTCGAACAGAAAAGCGAAGGTCGCGACCTGACGAAAGCGGAAAGCCAAGCCTTCCGCTATTTCGACCTGCTAAAGACAGACCAACAGCCCCGCTATATCATGGTCTGCGATTTCCAGCACTTGCAATTCACATGGCATGGCTCCGTACGGTCGGCGGTCGCACGAAAAGTGACTACCAATACACTAATACTCTCGTCTACAACACCTTCCCATGGCCGGACCTTGACGACAAAGCCAAGGCGACCCTCACCCAACCAGGGAAAGCCATTTTGGATGCGCGGGCGGCGTGGCCAGAGGCGACTTTGGCGGACCTGTATGACCCTGACGCCATGC
>CALFWV010000029.1 GCA_937927825.1 uncultured Caulobacterales bacterium
GAACTCATATTGCCACAGCCTATTTAGATGGCGTAAGAGTTCTGTCAGAGACAGTGACAGCCCATGTCATGACTAAGAATGGTAGGAACGCAAAATGACAAACATCCTAAAGAGACACCTCTTACGCGCTACACTATGTACAGCCATGGCATCGACATTCAGCCTTCCTATTGTTGCGGCGGCACAAAATACAAACCAAGTCACTTCAATCAACGACTGTCAAATTATGGACGACGCGGCACTAAGACTGCAGTGTTTCGATACCCTATTTGCAACGAAAACCTTTACCCCTGAGGCTGACATTGAAGCCGTAACAACCTCGCCCAAAGTAACTATTCCTGTGGCCTCAACGCCTAAACCAGTCATAGAAGGCTTCGGCGACCGATCGGGCAAAGATGATTTAACCAGAGCCGTCAAGAAGCCAGCCAAATCTCGTGCGGTCGCAACACTTGCCCCGTCACGGGTAACATCCATAACCGACACCGTCTCTAAAATTGATGTTTTCGGATATAAAAAGCTACGTATCACCTTGGCGAATGGGCAAGTTTGGGAACAAATCGGTTCCGTGACTCAAAAAGCCCCAAAGCTATCCTCCAAACGCCCGATGAAAGCGGAAATTCGAGAGGCCGCATTAGGAAGCTTCTCCTTACAGTTCAATGGCAAAGGTCGCGCCTTTAAGGTGAAACGAGTCCGCTAGACCTCTACATTTAGATTGTTAAATGACCATTTTTTCCGATTTTGACTGGTCTTGGCGTGGGGTTCGGGTTCGCGAGACGGGTGCGGAGATTGCGTTTAACCCGGCGCTGGTCCGGGATGTCTGGCGCGGCGGATATTACATTTTTCGGGAAGCCTTCCGGCGGCGGTCTCCTGCGCTTCCTATCTCAACGGCGTTTTCACCGCGCCCGCCGCGTCCATGGTACTTACTCTGGGGCGTGCTCAGACAGGCCGGCCTGACCCGGCAAGCAAGCCCGGCTGACATCACAATCCACTTTTCCGACCTGACTCATGTGAAAGCCGAGCCGCCCGAGGGCCCGACCCTAAATGGAGACTGTAGAGATATTTCCAAATCTCATGTGGCGGAGACCTTTAAATCCGTTTTCGGATATGACCTATCTGTCGACCCAACCGCGGCGACCGAACCTTATTTGGAGAAGGGCGAAGAGAACGGAATTCACGACGGACGCGTTCACCGGGCCCCCACCCCGGCGGAACCGGGCCGCGTTTATCAAAAGCTCATCGACAACCGAACCGCCGATGGAACGGTTCTGGACTACCGCTGCCCAACCGTTTTCGGCGATGTTCCCTTAGTCTTTCTAAAAGAACGCCCAATCGACAAACGCTTTGCCAATTATAACTCCCGGGTTCGGATGGCTGCCCCATCCGCGTGTTTCAGCGCGGAGGAATTGACCCGCGTAAAACAGTTTTGTGCGGCCATGCACCTGGATTGGGGCGGGTTGGATATATTGCGGGATGCGGCAGACGGTCGGCTTTATATTGTGGACGTTAATAAGACAGACATGGGCCCGCCGCTCGCGCTTCCGATGAAGCAAAAGCTCTCATCCGTCAAAACTCTTGGTCATGCGTTGCGAGACGCGCTAGTGCAGCGCCACCTATGAGCATTCCTTTTGTTAGAACTTTCGACTTTGAATATGGGCAGGCCGCACGGCTCAGCCCCTTGGTGCAGCGCGTCATGGCGGATAACCCGGGGCCGTTCACCTATACCGGGACAGGCGTTTTCATAATCGGCGATGCGTCTGTCTGCGTGATAGACCCCGGCCCCACAACTGCCGATCATGTGGCCGCTTTGGACCGCGCCTTGGACGGCCGAAGCGTAAGCCATGTTCTTGTCACCCACCATCACGCGGACCACAGTCCGTTGGCCAAACCACTGGCCGCAAAGCACGGCTGCAAGGTCTACGGGTTCAGCCTGCCGTCCGCTCCTACTGAAGACGGCGGGATCCAACTGGAAGCCGGCCATGATTTAACCTTCAAACCCGACGTCGAAATCCGCGATGGGCATATTATTGCGGGCGACGGCTGGACCTTGGAAGCCATCCACACGCCCGGCCATACGTCCAATCATCTTTGCTTCGCCTTGCACGAAGAGAACACATTGTTCTCAGGCGATCACATCATGGGCTGGTCGACCTCGGTTGTCGTGTCGCCGGATGGGCATATGGGAGACTACCTACGCAGCCTGAACACGGTCTTAGACCGAGATTTTGATATTATCCGCCCGACACATGGACCGGCCATTCTCGAGGTGCGTCCCTTCGTGCAGGCCTATATTGACCACCGTCTCGCCCGCGAAGCTCAGATCTTGGGCGCCTTGGAAACAGGGCTGGAGACAATTAGCGAAATCGTCGCGCAGCTCTATCAACATGTCGACAAACGCCTGCATCCGGCGGCAGCCCATTCTGTTCTCTCGCATATGATACATTTGCGAGAAACGGGCCGGGTGAATGCGGACGGTCCGGACAGCTTAGGCCAGAGTTACAAGCGCCCGTAGACCTACTCGCTTAACGTTTTCAAAAACGCGCCAACGCGAGCGGCATTCTTTCCCAAATCAGACCCGCCGACACGCGACAGCGACCGAACATCGACAATCGTGCCGCCGCCTTCGGACGGGCGAAGTCTAATAGTAATGTCATCTTCGAAACCATACCAAAATGTCGTATCTGTTGCGTCTATGCGTCCCGTCGCGACATTTTCTTCTTTGATGACCCAGCCCATAGATTTGGCCGTTGCCAGCGCTTTGCCAAAAACAACATCCGAGTCTTCGTTCAAGACAAGCGGACGAATTTCAGGATACGCCTTTGTCTGTAGGGCTGAGACTAATTTCTCCACCGGTTTACCATCGGCGGTTTTTGCGGGAGCTTTTTTTCCGATATAGTCGGCCGTGTTTACGCCGTCGACTTTGGCGCGCTCATTTAAAACGGTTTTCCCAAAGGCCGGCGGATTTTGTGTGTCCGTTGTCACGTCATGGATAAAGGGCAGTTCAGCCACCGTGGCTTTCATCGCAGCCAGTCGGCCAAGCGCAAATCCCGGTATAGCGATTCCGATGATTGCAATGGCAATGCCCTTTCTTGGCTTGATTAAAATCGCAGCCAGAAGCGCCAATACGCCTACGAGCGCCCCAAGCATCAATAGGGGTGGACCAACTTTAATACTCAGCGTGCCAAGACCAAATTGCCATCCCCATAAGCCGAGCTTGGCCCCCAAGGCCGCCACAATAAACAAAAGCGGTCCGACAATGCTGAGCGCCACACTGAGTTTGAGCAAGATACGACGTAGCGTATGGCGCTTTGGGCCCAAAACTCCTCCCGTGGGGGTTACGTCATTTGCAGGGGTCAAATCGGCCATCTTAAATTCCTTATGGATAGAGTCGCGACTTTGCCCAGCCGCCATTTTTCTCGGCAGTGAATAGAATACGATCGTGCAAACGGAAAGCTCCATCTTGCCAAAACTCAATTTCGTGGGGAGTGACGCACCAACCATGCCAATGCGGCGGACGCGGCACGTCTTTATCGGCGAAGCTTGCTTCAACCGCTTCGACGGAATCTACCATAGCTTCGCGAGACGCGACGGGGCGCGATTGATCCGATGCCCACGCCCCAATGCGGGATCCGCGGGCGCGCTGCGCGAAATAAGCGTTAGAGGTCTCTGCAGATACCGGCGCAACCGCGCCGCGCACGCGAACTTGCCGATGCCAGCTCTTCCAATGAAAGCAAAGCGCCGCCTGCCCCGTCTCTGCTAATTGTTGCCCCTTCGGACTCTGCCCATTTGTGTAAAACACAAAACCGTCCGCATTGACCCCTTTGAGCAAGACAATCCGGACATCGGGCCGCCCATCCGCGCCAACAGTTGCGAGGCTCATCGCATTTGGGTCATTGAGTTCCGTCTCGCCAGCCCTTGCCAGCCATCTTTCGAACAGAGAAATCGGCTCATCAACCTCCAACCAACCCATTTTGCGCGGGCCATTATCAAGATATTCGGCCCGAGACGGGGTCGGCGGGATGATATTTTCAACCATAGGTAAGGCCTTTGAATTTTCAAAGTGGTTTATCAGGAAATTAACCATGACTCTTTGCAAGCTGTTAAGTCCTAGCTGGTTGATTAGGGAAAATTAAGCAAGAAAATCAAAACTGCATTAACGTCTGGGTCGCAAAGCATGACACGTCAACACGCTCTCCTAACACTCGGTTTGTCCATGAACGCCCGTGAAGGCGATATCCGCAATGCATGGCGCAAAAAGGCGAAGTTTTTTCATCCTGACGCGCCCTATGGAAATGTGTCGGCCTTCCTTCAAGCCAAGGACGCCTTTGAGACGTTAATTCCCCCTGCACCGCAAGCCGTTCGCGTGCGCGCAGGGGCGAGGGCTTTTTAAGCAATCGCTTCAAAATCCGGTCACATAAAACCGGCACGTTCGACAAAAAACAGCCGCTTCTGGAGCGGCTGCTTAGTCGTATGATTTTTTAAAGCTTAGTTGGCGGGGTTCCCCGCCGGGTCATCTTCATCGGGGCGATCGATTTCCAATGTCGGGAGGTCAATCGTTGTCGTTTCTGTACCAGCATCCACATCAACCGGAACCTCAATCTCGATTGTCTTCGTCTCGACGCCGACTGTTGGCACCTCTACGTTAACTTCCGTCTCACCTAGTCGGACATCCGCAACTTCGGCGTCAAACTTTGGCATCTGTCCCTCCGTCACCTGCACATCCACGCTAGGCAGGCGGGCTTCCTGCGTTTGATCTACGTCTACGAGGTAAAGAGCGGCCGCACCGAGGCCTGCCACCAAGACACCGGCGACGAGAATGGCGCCAAGTTTCTTGCCGCTCGACGTTTCAGCGTGTTCCGTTTGTGTGACGACGGGTTTGTGTGTTTCATATTTTGACATAATTGAATCCTTTTTAAGTTGCGGGTTAGGGGGTTGAAATTCACTCGGCGTTATTTGGGTCCGGCAAAGAACCAAACAATCAGGCCAATAATCGGGAAGACCAGAACGAATAGGGTCCAGAGAATCTTGCTCAATGTTGAGGCCCCTGAGCCTAAAATTTTGATGATTGCCCAAATCGCGACAATTAAATGAAGTAATCCTAATATACCTTCGAACATATTTATCTCCGTATGTTTTGTTCTTGTGAAACTGTTGCTCGAGTAACGGCGGCGCGGGCCAGAATGTTCCAAATTAAGTTATGGAACGATTTCAACGCAGCGGCGTTTTGGGGCGCTTTGACGCAAGGTGCGGCCTGAAAAACGAGGGCCGCTTGATCAGATAAAACTAATCGTATGGGCCGCATTTTATATGGCGAACGCTATATCAGCGTTGAAAGCCAACCAACTGTTTTAAATTCCGCCCCGTGATGTCGCCGCAACGGAATTGACTCCGCGCGGTGTTTCGGACCACGGTTACTCACACTCTGCTGAAGAAAGATAATTATGCGCGCTTGGGGACCCTTTCTATTTTCGCTGGTCTTGGGACTTGTCTTTGCGGCCATTTCGATATTGCCGCCTGCCCCGAAATCAACCGACGCGCCCACCAGAGAATTTTCATCCGCCCGCGCCATGGAAGACATTCGCATCATTGCAGCAAAACCCCACCCCACCGGCACGCCCGAGAATGCAGAAGTCCGCGCCTATCTTTTGCGACGGTTGGAGGCTTTGGGCGCGCAAAGTTTTGAGGTTGAGGCGAAACTCTCTGAACGCGCCTTTGCGCGGCTCAACTCTTGGAGTGGCGGGACCACACCTAATGACCGCTTCACAAATGTTATCGG
>CALFWV010000030.1 GCA_937927825.1 uncultured Caulobacterales bacterium
TGCGCGCTGTGTCGCGCGATGTCAGCTGCCCCGCATAAAACCGCTCGATCAGACCTTGGTTCAAGCCGTAAAACCGTTGGAGAACGGTATAGCGTTCCTCGGGTTTGGCCGCGCGGAACAGCATGCGGTTGAGGAGGCGGAGGAAACGTTCTTTTTCTGTGTGGATCAATCTCAAGCGATTTACCCATCCGGGCAAACCCCATAGATCGCCTTCCGACTGTTGGACCTCATGAGCTATTAGTTCTGCCGTGAGAACGGCGTCGGGCAAACTATAACCTGTTACTGCATGGTAGAACCCGCCGCGTATGCCAAGAGCATCTCTAAGTCTATGTTCTTCGTTGTGATCTACCGCCAAAGTAATCGGCAAAACACCCTTTTCCCGCCGCACGGTCTCATATGCGTCCACGGTTATGTTCTCTCTGATATATTCACCAATGCGGGCGTCGACTTCCTGACTGCGAAGTTCGGGACCGTCCGTATAGTAAGTATCTTCCACGAGGAGTTCAGTTTCGGAATAAGGTAAGCAATAAACAAAGCGATAGCCGCCGAGCTGCGGTACGGTCGCATCCATAATAATGGGCCGTTTCACGCCATGGGGTTTTGGGGTTTTAATGACGTGGCCCACAAATTTTTGATAGCCGAGGAACACATCATCATTCGGCTCAAACCCGCGCGCATCCAGCACGCATTTCGCCGTTAGTTTTTCGCCCCCTTTTAAAACCACATAATCAGGTGTCAAAGTTTCAACAGGCGTATTCAATCTAACAGTCAATCGTCCGCTCTCAACATGCGGCTTAACACAGGCTCGCAGCGTATCAGAATTTCCGGTGCAGTAAGGAATATCCAATGTGCGTTCCCGCTTAGGGAATTTCACATCATAACTGTCCCAGCGATAGGCAATGAAAGGTTCAATCCAATCGCGAAGATCCGCCGCTACATCTGTCAGATTAAAAGACCATGTGTGATCTCCCGCAATCACATGGGAAGCTTCGATGATTTCGATGCGCAAATCAGGATTGACATCGAGGCAACGCCACGCGGTCAGCAGACCGGACAGGCCCGCCCCTACGATAATCATGTCGAGGTCTTCGCTCATGGCAAGCGGTGTAGAGCGCGAATCAGAAAGTGCAAGACGTAGGTGGGATGCAGCCCCGCGTCACAAAACCCCAAAATGCGCGTAAAACTTATCGGCCTCAAAAATCTTGCCAGCTCGCAAGCGAGCAGGCCGTGAAATGCAACCCTAAAAACGCGACATTTCAGCGCGATAATTAACTATCTTTCTATTTTGTCCTATGAATCACTCCCAAAAATGTTTGAGCCCTGCCATAGAGTGTCCGTTCAGCGTAAGCTGCACACGGCGGGCGGTGCGGTTGCCCCACATCAGCCAATCTGTCCGTCACCTAAAATCTGTTCGGCGCTACGCGGCCACTGACCTGTCGGACCGCAATTTTGAAACCGCGGAACCAACAATATTACAAATTTATGAGGTGGAGGTTTCATCTCGATAGTTGATCTCAGGCTGATAATTTTCATCATGTTTGGCCAGGACTTCAACGGCTTGAAACGTTGTCGGTGACGTCAATTGACCGGAGACGACCACGCCCTGCCCTTCACGAAATAAATCCGGTAAAGCCCCCGTGTAGGTCACATGAAGCTCCTGCGCCATGTCGCGATCAAAGTCGTCAATCCTGAAAGTCGTCGTCAAACCAACAGTTTCCACTGTCCCCATCGCAACAAGACCGCCAATCTTGAAAACGGTTGATCTCGGCTCAAAGTCTCCTGCAACCACATCCGATGGATTTTCAAAAAATTGGGTATTGGTGTTGAGAGCCTGAAAAATCAAAAACAGTCCACTCGCCAACATGAGACCCAGAATAGCAATCCACAAAAGCCGACGATTTCTATTGGGTGGAGTGATGCGAGTTTCGAACATATGGGTCAAATACCACGAACGCGGTCCGCATCAAGTCAGGGAGACAGTGATTCCAAAACAGTGATTCCAAAGCGGTCAGAAAGCAGTGCTCAGACAGTGACATTCAAGCTTAGCCTCGCTAAACGCATAACATGCGCGGGGAACCCACATTATGGCTGGATAACGTCTCAATTGAACGCGGCGGAAGACCCCTCATCTCAAATTTGAGCTTAGAGCTATCGGGGCCGAAACTCCTGTGGATTGTCGGCGGAAATGGGATTGGAAAAACATCACTTTTGCGAACATGTGCAGGATTGAGCCGTCCCGCAAACGGCAAACTATCTTGGAAAGTTGACGGAACAAATATCGCCGCGCCGCAAGCCGTCGGCTTCCTTCCGGCAGACACCTATTCCAAGCCGCTTTTAAAAGCCCGTGAAGACGCCGCCTTTTGGGCGGCCGATCTTGGCACAACAAAGATTGGCGCGCACAGCGAGACACTCACGCAACATCTCTCAACGGGACAAGGCAAACGTCTGTCATTGGCGAAATTATTGGCGGCAGGAAAACCAATTTGGATATTGGATGAACCTTTGGCAGGATTGGATCAAACCGGTCGGGATTTGATAGCAAGACATCTACAGGCCCATGTGCGCACCGGGGGTTTGGCCTTAGTCGCCTCCCACGCGCCCATCGCCGTGCAAGGAATTCCAACACAAAGGCTTGTACTGGGATGAACCCGGTCTACAAAATCCTCAAACGAGACCTCATACGCGCAGCCCGTTCCGGCGGAAGCTGGGCTTACGGTCTCGTGTTCATGGCGATATTTCTGGCGCTTTGCGGCATTGCGCTTGATGGAGACCTCTCCGTTCTTCGCGTACTTGGGGTCCCGCTTATCTGGCTGGCTGTCACATTCGCCGCGCTTATGAGTGTAGACCGCATTTTCGCAGATGATTTGCGCGATGGAACAACGGGCCAGCTCTGGCTCTCAGGCGTGAGTTATATGACTCAGGCTGTCGCTGGGCTTTTAAGTTTTGTTCTGATTTACCTGCTCCCACTCACTGTAACAGTCCCCCTTTGGGCTTTGCTTTTTGATTTGAAAGGCGTTGTCGTGGTCGGTTTGGTTAGTGCCCTATTTTGCGCCCTGCCGAGTCTGGCGGCTTTCACCTGCCTGTCGGGTGCGTTAACAGGCAGCCAAGGAAAAGGCGGATTCCTCGCCATCTTCATCAGCGCGCCCCTTCTCATTCCTCTGTTAATTTTCGGCGTAGCGGCGTCCCAAGCTTACCCAACAGAGGGATTGGCTGCGGTAGAATTTCGCGCCCTAATCGGCTTGTCCTTGCTGGCTTTAGCGCTATCTATTCCTGCAACAGCTGCAGCTTTATCAGTCAATACGGATCGCTAAATGCGCCTAATTTCATATCTCGCCAATCCGGCTCGCTTTCTCCGGTTCTCTCGCTTTGCGACACCTGCGTGCGGATGGTCGGCCTTGGCCCTGATCGGGATAGGGTTGGTGCTGGCACTCTATATCTCGCCACCGGCCATAGAACACGGACAAGCCGTTCGCATCATGTATGTGCATGTTCCCGCCGCGTGGTGCGCGATGGCCGCTTACTCGGGCATTGCGATTGCGAGTTTGGTCAGCTTTGTTTGGCGGCATAATCTTGCGGATAGCGTTGCCAGATCTCTTGCCTTACCCGGGGCCGCTTTCACTTTTCTGGCGCTCGTGACGGGTAGCCTGTGGGGCCGTCCTGCATGGGGAACGTGGTGGCAATGGGACGGCCGTATGACGTCGGTTTTGGTGCTCTTATTTATCTACATTGGCTATATGGCGATATGGAACATCACAAC
This sequence comes from uncultured Caulobacterales bacterium, assembly GCA_937927825.1. Taxonomy (GTDB): domain Bacteria; phylum Pseudomonadota; class Alphaproteobacteria; order Caulobacterales; family Maricaulaceae; genus Litorimonas. Next base: position 3,758 of record CALFWV010000030.1, read on the forward strand.
GGACCGCCGCCAGGCTTCTAGACTTGCCGCAATTCTGGCGATGGTTGGAGCGTTGAATTTACCAATCATCAAATTTTCCGTGAATTGGTGGAATACACTTCACCAACCCGCCACGATTTCGGAACCGGGCGCCCCCGGACTTCCAACGGAATTACTCATGCCGTTACTCTTTATGGCGCTGGGTTACACAGCTTTGCTCGCCTGGTTTGCGCTTCGCGGGACTGAAGCAGAACTTGCAGAGCTAAGAAAGCACCGCGCGTCAAAATCCAAACCTGCGAGCGTGAAAATAGAGGACGTCAGCTCATGATTGATTTTGGTAAAAATACCGCCTTCATTCTCGCATCTTACGGCGCTTCAATCGTGACTTTAGGCGCCTTGGTTATTCTCACGCTAAAGAAGCCTAGACGATGACGGCGCTCGGCCAAACACCATATGACCGGATAACGGCATTGATGGACCGCCTTCGTGCAGACTGTCCTTGGGACCGGGAACAAACCTTTGAGACCATTGCGCCCTACACGGTCGAGGAAAGCTATGAAGTCCTTGATGCGGTAGAGCGGAAAGATTTGGTCGACTTGAAAAATGAACTCGGCGATCTTTTGTTTCAGGTTCTATTTCACGCAAAAATGGCTTCCGAAATAAACGCTTTCGATTTCGCGGATGTTTGTGACGGGCTGGTTGAGAAGATGGTTCGGCGTCACCCCCATGTCTTTGAAGGAGCGCCTGTGCCGGATTGGGATGAGATTAAGGCAGCCGAGCGGAAACATGAAGGTCAACCGAAAACATTGGACGGAGTCGCAACCTCCCTGCCCGCGCTCATGCGGGCTGAAAAACTCCAAAAACGAGCGGCGAAACGTGGCTTTGACTGGCCGGACACCCATGGTCCGGTTGAGAAATTACGGGAAGAGATTGAAGAAGTCAGCGAAGCTGTCCGCACGCAGGATCAGACCGAAATTGAGGCCGAGATTGGAGACCTTCTCTTTTCTGTCGTTAACCTGGCGCGCAAACTCAAGGTCGAACCTGAAGCCGCGCTGCGACGCGCAAATGACAAATTCACTCGTAGATTTAACGCGGTAGAAGCTGGCGCAATCCCAAGTCTCGAGGCGTTGAGTTTGGATGAAATGGAAACGCTTTGGCAAGCGGCAAAGCGCGACGGACTTTAGGTAACAATCAGCTCTTTATAGCGCGCCAAAAACTTACCCGCATCAGATTCAGAGAGACGCACTTGCATTTGGGCTGTTCCGCCTTCCCCCGCTTCGTCCCGCAAGACTTGGCCATTTTCATGCAACCAAGCCCGGGCCGAGAAATTTGCAGGCGTCACCCGAACGTCCAGAATATGATCGTTCCGGGTCAAGACTTCTTCAATTCCGGTCTCAAGCGCGGTTATACCTTCTCCGGTCATACAAGACACCTCGAACGCGTCAATCATGTCAATATGCGTGCGAGACGCAGACGCGCGCTCCGCTAAATGCCGCGCCTGTTCCTCATTCAGCAAATCTGTCTTGTTCCAAACCTCAATAATGGATTGGCCATGTTCGGGTCCCGCTTCAATTTGGTCGAGAACATCCATAACCTCTTCGCGGCGGCGTTCCGTCAAGGGGTCGGACATATCCCGAACGTGAATAAGAAGGTCAGCCTCTTTCACTTCTTCCAATGTCGCGCGGAAAGCCGTGATGAGCGATGTCGGAAGATCAGAAATAAATCCAACAGTATCAGAAAGCACAGCGGTTTGACCGCTCGGTAACGGCAGGATTCGATGTGTGGTGTCCAGTGTCGCGAAAAGCATATCTTTCGCGAGGACCCCACCTTTTGTTATTTTATTGAATAACGTAGACTTGCCCGCATTCGTGTAGCCAACGAGCGCGACGACCCGTTCGGGTGCGCGTTGCCGCTGTTTACGTTGCAATCCCCGCGTCCGCCGGACGTCGTCCAACTTTCGTTTCAACCGCGTCATTTTGTCATTCAAAACACGTCGATCGCTCTCGATTTGAGTTTCTCCGGGTCCGGCCAGACCACCTGTACCCCCGCGTTGGCGCTCCAAATGGGTCCACGTCCGTACCAGCCGAGACCGCTCATAACCTAATCTCGCCAGTTCGACCTGCAACCGCCCCTCTTTGGTCGCCGCACGAAGGCCAAAAATTTCAAGAATTAAACCTGTTCGGTCAATGACTTTAACCTTTAAGGTCCGCTCTAAATTTCGCTGTTGAACCGGAGTCAGAGACGCGTTCACAATTAAGAGAGTCAGCTCTTCACCCGCTATAGCGGCGGCCATGTCGTCAATTTGGCCCGCACCGAAAAAGTTTGAGCTCCGGATATCACGGATGGGCACAATGCGCGCAGATATTGGGTCAACACCCAAGGCATCCGCCAAACCGATGGCTTCATCTAAGTCGTAATCCGCATCAGCTGCACGATTATCCGCAAATCTGGGATGAGCGACCAGTGCCCGGTCGCGCTTCAAGGCATGCTCAACCATGCGTCATCTTTGAGCTTCTAATTTTCATCGACAGGATCATGAAGCTGCACTGGCCCCCCAGGCATAATTGTAGAAATTGCATGTTTATATACCAGTTGAACCTGCCCATCACGACGCAATAAAACGCAAAAATTATCGAACCAAGTGACGACACCCTGAAGTTTCACACCATTTACCAGAAATATCGTTAGCGGCGTCTTTGTTTTCCGAACTGTGTTCAGGAAAGTGTCTTGAAGATTTTGATTTCGGTCAGACATAATGCTCCCCAATTTTTTTATTACTATAGCTTGAGGTCAGAAGCTTTGCCCCGCTTTAGCCCACGGGCGTGTCTTGTCGTAGCAACCTATGGGTTTCAAGCGGCAATTCCACTGAACCTGCTAAAATGTCGGCAATGATCTTATTGCTTCCAAAAATTAGGCAAAATTATCGCAAGTGCCGCTAAAACTTCAATACGCCCCATCAACATAAGGGCGATGCCAACACCCATCTGCCCATTGGTGAATTGCGAATAGGTCAGACCTGATTCGGGTAACGTCAAATCCAGTAAAGGCCCAACATTGGACAGGCTCGCAGCCGCGGACGCTATCGCATCATCCAATGGAAGCCCAACAACACCAAACGCCGCAATTCCAATCCCAAAAGCAAGCGTATAGGCAAAGAAATACATCCAAATTGAAAGAAAGGCCGCATCAGGAATAGTTCGGGATCGAAAGGTAACCGGAATGACCCGCGATGGATGAGAAAGGCGCGATAGCTCTGTCCCCAAATGCCGAAATAGAAGGAGAATGCGGATTAGTTTCACACCGCCAGCAGTTGACAATGCCGATCCACCGGTAAGGGCGAAGGTAATCAAAATAACTGGCGGGATGAGATCAAGGCTAATGACTTGATATTGAAACCCCGCAGAACTGACAAAAAAAGCGCTATCCAAGATTAAGTCTCCGAAACTTCCTAAGCCCGAAAAGATGACACCGATAAGCACAAGGATGAACAAAATTACAAATATCGCCCGATGTTCTACATTAAGAACTATGCGCAAGGCGTGCGCCGTTTTGCGCAAGCGGAGATAGTCCCAAATGACCGCTACGTTCATAGCGCCCAGGATACAAAGAATAGCCAAAACCGTCGCGGCAAAGGGTGGGATATACAGGTGTAACGGGCCTGCGCGCGGCGTTAACCCACCGGTACTTACGCCGCTAAGCGCAAGGCAAAGCGCATCAAATGTAGGGGCGCCGCCTAGGGTCATAAAAATAAAACCAATTAGCGCCAAGAGCATATAAACGCCAGCCACCAAGGCTCCAATTCCACTTAAACGACCAAATAACTTTCCGTCCTGAACGGTATAAAGCATGGATTTATGCACCCCCGTACCTGTTTGATTTATCGCCGCCAAGATCACGACGGCAAATGTCGCTACACTTACCCCGCCAATCCACTGCACAAGCGATCGCCAAAACAATAATGCAGGAGACAATTCATTTGGGTTCAAACGCGACGCACCCGTCGTCGTAAAAGCAGAGACGCTTTCGAAATAAGCTGACAACAGGGTGGGACTAGGTCCCAAATATCGAAATGGCAGGCATAAAATTGCCGGCATTAGGAGCCAAAATATAACCAAGAAAAGCAAAGCTTCCGATTTGGATTCTCGGGCATCAAAACCCGTAGACAGCATCACCAGTAATAGACCAAAAACACCAACACTCACACCGAAAGCGGCCATACTGACTGCCGCTGTAATATCTCGGGTCGTGACGGCAACCAGTGCGGTGATTGCGAATAAGCACGTGCAGAGCAGGAATGTTCTTCCCAACCAAAACAGGATTCGGTTTATCGCCATAGCGTTTAGTAGTAGTCCGACGACACGCGGAACATAGTCACAATGTTGTTTAAGGCCCCTTTTTCGGCCATCAGGACAACTCGGTTACCGGGCCGCAACACCAAGCTCGGAGTCGGCGGTAAAACAGCGCCATCCGCTATGATAGCCCCTACGGCCACACCCTCCCCCATTGCCACATCAACAAGCGCTTTGCCTGCCATGGGCGACGTATCTAAAACTTCGCCCTCAATAACCTCGGCACCACCTTGTTCTAATGAATAGACTTCAAGAATTCTTCCCCTGCGAACATGCCGTAGAATTGACGAAATCGTCGAGGCCCTCGGGTCGATTACCATATCAATCCCGAGCTCTGATTGCATATCCTGCATCGACACTTCGTTGATTAAACTGATGGTCTGACGCGCGCCCAGTTTTTTGGCCTGAACCGCCGCAAGGATATTTACGCTGTCACTATTGGTAAGCGAAATCACCATTTCTGCATTTGGCACACCAGCTTCTTCTTGAATTTCAGCGGACATCGCATCCCCGTTCAGTATGACTGTTCGGTTTAATTGTTCCGCCGCTTTTTCAGCACGCTTCTTGTCGCGTTCTATAATACGCACGCGCATGCCGGATTGACCTTCGAGCTTCTCAGCGACGTAGGTACCAACATTCCCGCCGCCAATAATGACGATATGTCGGGCTTGAATTTGATGCGCACCCAACACTTCGAGCAAACGTGTGGAGTGGGCCGCTTGCGTTACGATATAGGCGCGGTCTCCCACTTCGAGAGGATCATCCGGAGTCGGAGCAAATAATTCCCCGTCACGTTCAATTCCGACAACCGCAGCATGTAACCCCGTAAACAAGTCAGGAATTTGCCGGATTGGCGTTTGAATAATCGGGCAATCTTCATTGATTTCCACGCCCAACATTTGCACTGCCCCGTCGCCAAATGGAACGACATTAAATGCACCGGGCGTGTTCAGGCGGCGAAGAATTGCCTTACCTATTTCGATCTCCGGAGAGATGATGATGTCGATTGGCATATTCTCGCGAGAATAAAGATCATTCCACTGGTTATCGAGATACCCTTGCGCGCGGACACGAGCAACCTTGGTCGGAACGTCAAAAAGCGAATGCGCGACCTGACACGCCATCATATTGACTTCATCGGCATAGGTGACAGCAATAATCATATCGCAATCTCGAATTCCGGCTCTCACAAGAACATCAGGATGACTTCCGTGTCCGACAACACCCCGGACATCGAGCTCATTTGTGATTTGACGTATCAAATCAGGCGATGTGTCAATGACGGTCACAGTATTACGTTCTTGGGACAAGCGCTCAGCCAATCCGTATCCAACGCGTCCTGCGCCACAAATTATGACCCGCATGTAAGTATCCTAGCTACGGCGGTTTAGCTGTCCCGACCGGTCGTGCCTAAACCTAGCGACTTGAGTTTGCGATGCAAGGCCGAACGCTCCATCCCAACAAAGTTAGCGGTGCGCGAAATATTTCCGCCAAACCGGTCAATTTGGGCTTGAAGATATTCGCGTTCAAAGTGCTCACGGGCATCACGGAGTGGCATTGCAATAATCCGGTCATTTTCTTGCGCATTGCTACCCGACTTCACCACAGACACCTCCTTTGGTAAAGTCGCGAGCGTGATCGGTTGCGTCGGTTCGCCTGTCGCCAAAATCAATAAACGTTCAACGTTGTTCCTAAGTTGGCGGACGTTTCCCGGCCAGTCATGCGCCTGCAGCGCCGCCATAGCATCATCCCCGATTTTACGCGCAGGCAAGCCCGTCGAGGCCGCCAATTGACCAATAAAGTGCTCAACTAGCGCTGGAATATCTTCGCGGCGTTCCGACAATTTCGGGGCATGCAGAGGCATTACGTTGAGGCGATGATACAAGTCTTCTCGAAACTTCCCAATGGCGACTTCATTTGTCAAATCCCGGGAAGAACTTGTAATCACACGGACATCCACCTGCACATCATCCTGACCACCAACCCGGTTAAACCGTTGCTCGACAAGCAAACGGAGTAATTTTCCCTGTGTTTCAAGAGGCATGTCCGCCACTTCATCAAGGTAGAGCGTCCCGTTGTGGGCGCGTTCCAAGAGCCCTGTTTTTTGCGGGCTTCCGGGACCGGTTGTTTCCACACCGAAAAGCTCTTGCTCGACGCGTTCCGGCACCATCGATGCGGCATTTACGGCCTTGAACGGACCGTTAGAGCGATTGGATTGTTCGTGCAAAAGGCGCGCGAGGAGCTCTTTGCCCGTACCGGATGCGCCCGTAATCAAGACACGTGAGTTCGTCGCCGCAATCCGTCCAATTTTCTGACGCAATTGGGCGATGGGGGCCGATGCTCCCACCAATGTATCGTCATTTACCGATTTACCCTTCAGCTCTTCGTTTTCTTGACGAAGACGCGCATTCTCCAAGGCACGCGTCGCCGTGATGAGCAGCTTCTCTGCTTTGAAAGGTTTGACAATGTAATCAAATGCACCTTTGCGAATGGCTGAAACGGCAGTTTCAACCGTGCCGTGACCCGATATGACGATAACAGGCAGGCTTTGGTATCGGGCTTTTAATGCGGCCAGTAATTCAATACCGTCCATTTCAGACCCTTTTAGCCAGACATCGAGAACGACTAAATTTGGCTTACGGGTTTTGACTGCCTCCAGCGCGTCTTGAGAAGTTGCGGCCTCTCTAACCTGATATCCCTCATCCTCTAATATGCCGGAAATCATTGCCCGGATATCGTCTTCATCTTCAACAATCAAAACATCGGATATCATAAGGCCTCGCTCAGGTTTATGTCAGAAATAGTTGAAAAATCGGAATTTTGAGGCAGGTAAATTAGAGTTCGGGCGCCCTCTATGTCTTCCCGGACCTCTAATTTAAGCTGCCCGCCATGGTCTTCTATAATACGCTTCACGATTGCGAGACCTAAACCGGTTCCGCTATCCCGTGTGGTCACATAGGGCTCCATCAAACGATCCGTATCTTTAAACGGCCACCCCGGCCCGTTATCGGTTATGTGGATTGCCAAGCGCGACCCGGTGTCAATGAGCTCAATCGTCACCTCACCGCGGAAGCGGCTGGACACACCCGCTTCCATTTTGCGCTGAACCGCTTCGCCTGCGTTTTTAAGAACATTAGTGAAAGCTTGACTCAAAAGGCGTTCATCACCGCGGACAAGCGTTTTGTCCGGCCATCGACCCTTTTTCCGAAAGCGAATTTCAGGAAAGCTCACACCTTGGGCGAAAATCGTATCTTCCAAGACCGCGCCGACATCCGTCGCAACGAGCTCAGGAGATGGCATCCTGGCAAAGGCTGAAAACTCGTCAACCATCTGCTCTAAACTCCCAACCTGACGAATAATTGTCTGAGTACAGTTTTCAAAAGTTTGGCGATCAGACGTTATTTCATCCGTATATTTTCGGGCGAGCCTCTCAGCAGAGAGCTGTATAGGGGTCAGAGGGTTTTTGATTTCATGCGCAATCCTCCGTGCCACCTCGCGCCATGCTGAATGACGCTGCGCGGAAACGAGGCGGGTCATGTCATCAAAGGTTAAAACCCAGCCTGTATCATTTCGAGCCCCTTTATAGGCAGACACGTGCAGGTCAAAAATCCGGCTGCCGCCTGCCATATTTACGGTGACCTGATCTTCCGCATTCGCTGTAATTGACTCACGGGCTTTTGCGAAAGCCGGCGCAAATTCTGCCAAAACCCCTGCCAATGGTTGTCCGACCAAGTCCTGAGCGCGGTCCTCCAATAGTTTCTTGGCCGCATCATTGGTAAGAGTGATTTTTCCCTGTTGGGTCAAACCGATAACGCCCGCACGGACACCCGAAAGAACCGCCTCCGAAAATTGTCGCCGCTGTTCGGATACGTCATGCTCTCGGATAAGTTCATCACGCTGGGATTCCAGCTGAGACGTCATTCTGTTAAAGGCAGAGCCGAGGTCGGAAATTTCGCCCCATTCCCCCGTGACTGAAACTCTTGCACGCATGTCCCCGGCACGCACACGTTCCGCGGCATTCACCAAGCCGGAAAGAGGGTCAATAATTCGGTTTGCCAAAGATAGACCCAACCAGATAGCCGCCATCAAAATCAAGAGCGCACTGTCCAGAAGAGTGACCAAGAAAATCTGATTCATGCGGGCCTGATTTTCATTAAACCTAGCAATTTGCGACGCCGCCGATTCAATTCCCGTGATTGAAGATAAGACTTGGTTATCTGACCTTAAGAGCTTGCCAACATAGAGGTAGGAACTCGGGCTTTCGGACAATTTCGAAAGAACGATAAGATAATCAATATCGGTACGTTTTTGAAAGGCGATGTCATTTCCCGTCAGCCCTCTTAAGACGTCCGGCCCGGGAATTCTTATGTCGGGCGCATCCGGCGTTTCGACACGCGTCAAAACGAAACCATCCTCCCGCAAAATATAGACAGCATCTAAATCTCGAGTTTGAGCTTCCCTTAGAAGCTCCGCCGTAAATGAAATCCTCGCACCAAACTCTGTTCGGCTTCGCGCTATTCCGAGTTTAAGTTCTGCCAGATCATCGCCCAAATTTTCAAATTCTTGGTCAACATAGCCGTCCAAGATCTGTCGTGCCTCCTCCATATTTGCGCTGACACGTTCGCCAAATATTCCCGATAGGTTTTGCGATAAGAGAGATATTGAAAACCCACCGACCAGCACGGCGGGAATCAACGCGGCCAGTGAAAAAATCATAACGAATCGCTTGTGCAAGAGCGGCGCAGCTTGACCACGCGTCGGAGCAAAAACCGTCGTCCACACCCGATGGGCCAGATAAATTGCCAGTATGAGAATAATGACGAGATTAAATCTCAAGATATCCCAAGCCTGCTCAATCCGATTGGAATCAGCGGAGTAAGACAGCAAAGCGCCCATGATCGTCAAGAAAATGGCCGCCATAAACATCGTCCCAAACAAGGCCGACTGGGCGATACGAGGCCCTTTCCGCACGGGTGGTATCGCCTGTGCAGGTAGAGTTTCGTCTCGTCGTAAATCCGCGCTGGGGCTCAGGGTCGTTCTCGCGATAATTTCAACACTGTTGCCTACATATCGCAGTGTTGCATATAATCAACAGAATTCCCGTTGAGCCTATATTACGATATGTTGAGAGACTTCAGACGGGTCCGCAGCGTATTCCGATGAATTCCAAGCTTGTCCGCCGCCTTTGCGCGGTTGCCACCCGTCAAACGCAACGCCTCTACGATGAGTGGACGCTCCACCCATCCCAACGCCACGGTGTAGGCAGACTCATCATCCTCATGTTGGGAATCCAAAAGAGTACGGCACGCTTCCTCCAGTTGATCTTCCAAACGATTTTGAATGATATCAGCTTTTTCAACCGACGGCAGCTCTTTCGAAAATTCTTGAAGCACCATATCTGCTGTGATGACATCATCTGAATATAAAACCGCAAGTCGACGGACCAGGTTTTCTAACTCCCTTACGTTGCCTGTCCATTTGTGTCTGTGCAGAACGTCCAGAGCATCAGTCTCAAACCTACGCGTTTGGTCATGTGACGTTTGCGCAAGAAATGCTTCAGCGAGTTCATAGGTGTCCCTATCGCGCTCGGCCAAATTCGGTATCCGAATTTCAGCGACATTAATGCGGAACAAAAGGTCGTCCCTGAATTTTCCTGATTCCACGAGATCCCGAAGATCTTTGCGTGTCGCGGAAATCACTCTCGGACGCCGCGACGCCGGGATTAACTCGGCCTCATTCATGAGCGCCAAAAGACGCTCCTGTTGCTGCATAGACAGCTCGCCAATTTCATCTATATATATGTCGCCGCCATTTACTTTCTGTAGCGTTAGGGACGTATTTTCAAAGTCTGTTGTCCGCAAGAACGGTCGATCCGCACGAGGGCCACCGTCGTGTAAAAGACGCGCGACCAAGTCCTTCCCGGAGCCAACGGCCCCTCTCACGAGAACCGGCAGATTTCCCGCTGCGAATCGAGACACTGCTCGAAAAACGGGTTGCATTACCGCGCTACGCCCGATCATGGGAAGGCGGCGGTTCTCAGCATTTGGTCGAGCTTTGCGCGGATTGACCGATTGTCCGGCTCTCGAGACAGCGTTTGTCACATCATCTAAATCAAAGGGCTTAGGAACATATTCGAAAACCTTGTGCTGACCCGACTTGAGAGCGGTGTTCACCGTATTATTTGCGCTGATAATGATAACGGGTAGCTTTGGACGGGCGTCCGTCAGCTGCGGCAGGCTCTCGAAAACTTCTCGCCCTCCCATCATTACATCGGTGACAACGATATCACCCTGCCCGGCCTCCGCCCACCTCAAAAGCGTCTCTGCATTGTCAGTCGCCTTAACCGAATGCCCCGCCCGCGTGAGTGCTTTGTGGAGAACCAACCGAACACTATCATCATCATCGGCAAGAAGAATTTCATATTTCATTGATTGGCCTCGCTGAGAACAGAAGGGGTAGGAGCGGGAAGAAGAAGAGAAAAAACAGTCCGCCCCGGAACAGATTGAACTTCGACCAGCCCCTCATGGGCGGCCGCAACTTTCGAAACCAAAGCCAGGCCTAGGCCCTGCCCTTCGGGTTTAGTTGTTACGAATGGTTGGAAAATTTGCGTAAGCATATCTTTGGGGATACCTGGTCCGTTATCGATTATCTGAATTTGAACGGGTAAAAGCCTCCCTGATTTTCCACCCCGGACCCCTGCTCGAAACGACGTTTCAAGGCAAATTTCTCCATGTTCCCCGGCACTTTCGACTGCGTTTTTAATCAAGTTTAACAACGCCTGCATAAGCGTATCCGGGTCGCCATAGGCATGCGGCAAAGATGGGTCGTAACGTTCATCAAAAATGACATTTGGATTGGCAGATTGGATCACTCTACGCGCTTGCCTCAAAATTTCATGAATATTGACGCGCTCGGCCTCGATAGGGTCATCATCCCCCAATTTTTCCATGCGGTCCGCGAGCCGACGAATACGGTCAATTTCCGACCCAATTAGCTCAATCAACGCCAGCCCCTCTTCACTTTGCACGTCATCGCGTAGCAATTGGGCAGCGCCCTTGATTCCGGCCAAAGGATTCTTCAATTCGTGTGCAATCATGCGCCCCATACCGCTGACGACGTGTCCCCCTATCTTTGTAGACCTTGGTTCAGGGCCAACAAACCACACCGAGAGACCTGTGCCTTTGGTGGTCGGATAAGCCGTCAGATGCGCCAAACGCCCCTCACCGCTTGCGCCAAAAGTTTTGACCGCAATATATCGGGAGGTAATTGCGCCGCGCTTATCCCGCGCTTTCATCGCTATGGCCCGCGTATCCGGGTCAGTTTCGAAGATTTTCCAAACATTTTTTCCCGATAGTTTCCGTACAGATTTGCCAAGCCATTCTTGGGCCGCTTGATTAGCCCAAATAACTGTATCTTGGTCGCTGAGTTTAAAGAGCGGGAAAGGCCAATCATCGACCAAGGGTGTGAGCAGTTCAGTCATGCCGCGTCCGCCAAACGCAAAAAGGCCAAAGACAACGCCTCCGCGACATCATCGCCATCCAATCCCTGGCATATACGAGCACGCAGCGGGTCAGTTGATGCCAACCCGGCGTCGTCGCAATATCCTGCCAAATGTTTCCGAGCAAATCGAATGCCTTTTGCCTCGGGATAAAAAGCTAAAATGTCGCGATAATGCGACACGGCGGTCTCCGCTTTTTCAAGCGGCCCAATAGGAGCGAACGCCCCTCCGTCAACCGCCGATCGAATTTCAACGATATCCCACGGCCGCCCAACGAGGGAACGGCCAACCATCACACCCTCCGCACCGGACTTCGCCATCGCCGTTACCGCATCCTTGCCATCAAAAATATCTCCGTTTACGAAAACAGGTGCCGCGACGGCACTGACCACCTTACGTACAGCCGCCCAATCTGCATCGCCCTTGTAAAACTGGCAGCGCGTTCGTCCGTGCACAACAAACATAACGACCCCGAGCGCCTCCGCTGCCGTCGCTATTTCCGCCGCATTCAGACTTTCGTGGTCCCATCCCAACCGCATCTTTAGCGTTACAGGAATATCAACGGCGTCGACGACCGCTTCAATAATTTCCAGCGCCAATTTTGGTTCGCGCATCAAGGCCGAACCCGATAAAGCACCAGTCACCTTCCGCGCGGGGCACCCCATATTTATATCGATAATATCGGCACCCGCCTCCGCACAGGCCTTCGCGCCCTCCGCCATCCAATGTGCATCGTGCCCGACGAGCTGTATAGAGAGCGGGTTAACAAAGCCATGACCCGAAGCTTTTGCGAGATTTTCAGCATCTCCAGCTGCAATCCTTTCACTCGCCACCATTTCTGAAACGACAAGACCCGGCTCAAACCGCTGCAGCACTTTCCGAAACGGTAGATCCGTCACGCCAGACATTGGCGCAATCAAGACATTAGAACGCAAAGCGTGCTTGCCGATATGTACAGGGTTTGCCATGACACAGCTCTAGTCGCTCTGAGCGCACCGCACAATATTTCACCAACAGTCGGACGGGCTATGACACGCACTGCACTTATTTTAGTCGCTGCCGGGAAAGGTACACGCGCAGGAACTTCAATCCCAAAGCAATATCAGTTAATTGGCGACAAGCCATTACTCGCGCATACGCTTATTAACCTGAAGAAAGCGTCTGATTTTTCTGAGATTCGCGTTGTTGTCAGCGCCGATGATGTTTGGATTGATGATGTTTTGGAATCTTTGAACTTATCGGGGGTTACAACGCTAGGCGGGGCGTCTCGCACAGATTCTGTGCGCTCAGGTCTCAAATCTCTCAACAAGCTCGGAATTGACCGCGTCTTTATACACGACGCCGCCCGCCCTTTCATCACTGCTACCTTAATCGGCGACTTGAACGTAGCGCTCGACTC
>CALFWV010000031.1 GCA_937927825.1 uncultured Caulobacterales bacterium
GGCGCCAAAGAAACGTTTCGGACGTTGCAGGGCATTGGCATCCACGCCGCCGGTGAGAACTTTACCGGAAGACGGAACAACCGTGTTATAGGCCCGGCCCAAACGGGTGATGGAGTCGAGTAAGATAACAACATCTTTGCCGTTCTCCGTCAGGCGTTTGGCTTTCTGAATCACCATTTCCGCGACCTGAACGTGGCGGGTGGCAGGTTCATCAAATGTTGAGGAAACCACCTCGCCTTTGACGCTGCGTTGCATGTCTGTCACCTCTTCGGGGCGTTCATCAATCAGAAGCACAAGCACATAAATCTCGGGATGGTTCTTTTCGATAGAATGCGCGATATTTTGCAGCAGTACGGTCTTACCTGTGCGCGGCGGCGCAACGATGAGCGCGCGCTGTCCCTTCCCGATTGGGGCAACAATATCAATAACGCGGCCTGATTGGTCTTTGAGGGTTGGATCTTCAATTTCCATCTTCATCCGCTCATCCGGGTAAAGCGGCGTAAGATTGTCAAAGTGAACTTTATTGCTGGCCTCTTCTATCGAAGAGAAATTGATTGAGCTGACTTCTGATAAAGCAAAATAGCGCTCATTTTCTTTTGGAGACAGAATTTCGCCGGATATCGTATCGCCCGTTTTCAACCCGAATTTGCGGATGAGCTTTGGATCGACATAAATATCATCGGGACCGGGCAGGTAATTCGCCTCGGGCGCGCGCATAAAGCCGAAACCGTCTTTCAGGACTTCCAACACGCCGGAGCCGATAGTTTTCACATCATCTTCGGCGAGGTCTTTCAGGATTGCGAAAAAGATATCCTGCTTGCGCATAGAGGCAGCATTTTCGATACCAACCTCTTCGGCGAATTTCGTGAGCTGCTTCGGTTTAAGTTTTTTCAGATCATCCAGTGAGATGGCGGTCATCTCATCAAGGTCTTGTTCTAGTAAATTTGTCATGGGGGTATTCTTTTAGTTTGGGAGAGTTGCCATCCGAGGGAACACAGCCTGCGTTCAATCATCTGAGATGTGGTTCGGAAATAGCGACAGGACCAGGACGGCCTGTTTCTAAAAAGCGCTATGCGCTAAATCAGCGTTTTCGTCAAGCGCCTACAATATAGCCCAACGAATGAGACTTGCAACGATGGTCACGCAGGCCACACCCGCAAGCCACAGCCCAATGAACCAAGCCCATTTCTTTAGGAGTGGCGGCATTAGTGATAGCCCTCATTCGGGTCAACCTTGCCGCGAAACACCCAATAGGCAAAGGCTGTATAACCAAGGATCAACGGAATCAAAACGCAGGCGCCAATAAACATAAAGATTTGCGACCGGAACGGCGTCGCTGCATCCAGAATCGTGACATGCGGCGGTATGATATATGGAAACATAGAAATGCCCAATCCGACAAAACAAAGCGCAAAGAGCAAAAGCGACAATAGAAACGGCCTGTATTCATGATGGTCAATCCGCAGAGACGCCAACATCGACACCGCTATAGCGCCGATAATAATCGGCATGGGGATTGTTACATAAAGGCCGGGCGTCTCGAACCAGCGGCTATAATAATTTACATCGAGAAAAGGCGTGGCCAAACTTACAGCGCCGATGAACGCAATAGTCGCAACGCCAAAGCCCCACCCCAATTTGCGGGCACGGGATTGAACATCGTCTCCCGTCTTCATGATGAGCCATGTTGCGCCGAGCAATCCATATCCCGTGACAACGGCGACGCCGCAAAGCAAGGAGAATGGCGAGAGCCAATCCCACCAGCCGCCGCCATAAGCACGGCCCTCCACGGCGATGCCTTGCAATAAAGCGCCAAGCGCGATGCCTTGAGAAAAGGCCGCAACGATAGACCCGCCGATAAAAGCCATGTCCCAATATTTAAGCCAGCGTTTTGTCCGCCAGCGATATTCAAAAGCCACGCCGCGAAACACCAACGCCAGTAGCATCGCGATAATCGGCACATAGAGCGCAGGCATGATAACCGCATAGGCCAATGGGAAAGCCGCAAATAATCCGCCGCCGCCCAAAACCAACCATGTTTCATTCCCGTCCCAAACGGGCGCAACCGTGTTCATCAAAAGATCGCGGTCTTTTTTCTTTTTATAAAAGGGATAAAGAATGCCAAGGCCGAGATCGAACCCGTCCAGCACGACATATATATAGACGGCAACCGCCAGCAGACCGGCCCACGCATAGGCGAGCCACGGAACCACGTCCATACCGCTAATCCCTGCAGTTTCCATCAGCCTTTAACCTCATCCATATCGGTCTGCTCTTTGACCTGTTGTGCGGGCGTAATACCGGAGGTGCGGATTGGACCGTCTTCTTTGCCGACCCCTTTCTCTCCGGCGACCGGGGCATGGTTCATAAGCCGCAAAATATAAAATACCCCTGCGCCAAAGACGAAGAAGTAGACAATAATAAAGGCCAGAAGCGACGCGCCCACGGCTGGAGCTTCGAGGGGAGAGGCAGACTCGCTCGTCCGCATAAGCCCATATATTGTATAAGGCTGCCGCCCGACTTCGGTGGTTATCCATCCCGCGAGAACGGCAACCAAACCACTCGGTCCCATGACAAGCGCGGCGCGGTGAAGCCATTTAGACTCAAATAATTTCCCGCGAAACCGCGCCCATAACCCGAACAGACCCACACCCAACATCAGAAACCCGATCCCAACCATGATGCGGAAAGACCAAAAGACGATGGCAACAGGCGGCTGATCTTCATCCGGAATTGTATCCAGGCCGTCCAGCGGCGCATTCAAATCATGTTTCAAAATAAGGGAAGAGAGTTTCGGGATGCCGACCTTATATTTCAGCTCTTGAGTTTCATCATCCGGAATACCGAATAGGTAAAGCGGCGCGCCGTCCGGATAGCTGTCATAATGCCCTTCCATTGCCATGACTTTCGCCGGCTGATGTTCCAGCGTGTTAATCCCGTGCAAATCGCCGAGGACAATTTGCAGCGGCGCGGTCACCGCAATCATCCACATCGCCATGGAGAACATTTTCTGGACGCCAATATTATCTTTGCCTCCCTTGAGAAGATGCCAAGCCCCCACACCGCCCACAATAAAGGCCGTTGTCAGGTAAGCCGCGGTGAGCGTGTGGGCGAGACGATATGGGAAAGACGGATTAAATATAATCTCCATCCAATTCACGGGGAGGAATTGTCCATTCTCTGCGATGATGTGACCTTGCGGCGTGTGCATCCAGCTGTTCACCGAGAGAATCCACGTCGCGGAAAGCGCCGTGCCAAAGGCCACCATGAGACAAGCAAACATATGAAGCTTTGGCCCAACCCGGTCGCGGCCAAAGAGCATAATGCCCAAAAACCCGGCCTCCAAGAAAAAGGCTGTGAGGACCTCATAGGCCATCAACGGCCCAATGACAGGTCCCGCGCGGTCGGAAAATACGGACCAGTTCGTGCCAAACTGATAAGACATGGTAATGCCGGACACGACGCCCATGGCGAAACTCACCGCAAATATTTTAATCCAGAATTTAAAAAGCCGAAGATAAACTTCGTCTTTCGTCATCAGATAACGACCATTTAAAACCGCCAAATAGGATGACAAGCCAATCGTGAAAGCCGGAAAGATAAAGTGAAACGCAATCGTGAAGGCGAATTGAATGCGCGCCAGCAATATTGCGTCAAACCCCTCAAACATTCACGCCGCCCTTCTATATAGCCAAATTTTTACTCTTAATCCTGCGTAGAGTTTCCCTCCAATTGGCGCAAGACGGCATTTTCGCAACTCCGTCTTGCGGCAACAGGCGTCGTCGGAGGCCGCCCGCCCCGCGCCAAAAATCTGAGCCTTTCTTGACTTTCGCGCAATTAGGGTGCTGTTTCAAAGTCTCAGACCTATAAAATGAAAACGGGGTCTGAAATGCGGTCAAGACGGGGAATGATATGAAACAGATGCAAGGCTTGGACACTGTCTTTGTTGCAATGGAGCGCCCGACGGCCCCCGTCCATATTGGGTCCGTTTTGATTTATGACCCCTCGACCGCGCCGGGAGGCTTTGTTCGGTTCAAAGATATCCTATCCTTTATTGAACGCCGACTGCACATGTCAGATACAATGCGCCAGAAAATGGTCAAAGTTCCCTTTGGTATTGATTATCCTTATTGGGTCCAAGACAGTAATTTCGACATTGAATATCATATTCGCCACGTCGCCCTGCCCAAGCCCGGTGATTGGCGGCAGCTTTGTATTCTGGCCGCGCGAATTTTTGCCCGACCGTTGGATTTATCCCGGCCACCTTGGGAGTTCACAGTTGTTGAAGGCCTCGATAATATTCCGGGCGTGCCTAAAGGGGCCTATGCCATTCTGACGAAAGTGCATCACGCCGCCATTGACGGTGTGTCCGGCGTTGATCTGATGAATGTGCTGCACACAATGACACCGGATACAGATAGCCCGTTACCACCGGATAATTGGCGTCCGGAAGCTGACCCGAGCCAGATTGGGATGTTTGCGCGGGGTTATGTGTCAAATCTGATAAATCCCATCCGGCAAGCCAAGGCCATGAGGAATGCCCTGCCCGGAATGATGCGCACGGCCAAAGGCTTTCTAAGGAAAGAGTTTGATTTTAACGCCCTCCTGAATACCCCCAAAACGCGATTTAACGGCACTGTGTCCCCGCACCGCATGTTTGATTCCCGAACCTTTTCTTTGAAAGATATTAAATCCCTGCGCGCCCTCTCGGACGGGGCGAAGCTTAATGATGTCATGCTGTCTATCACCGGGGGGGCGATGCGGCTTTATCTCGATCGTTATGACGAGCTGACGGAACATTCTCTGACCACCATGGCTCCGATTTCGGTGCGGGATGAGAGCGAAAAAAACACGATGGGCAATCAAGTGTCCGCCATGTTTGTGCCCCTGGGCTCGCACATTCCTTCAGCGCGAGAACGGATGAAATATGTGACGGAAGAAACCGTCAAAGCCAAAGGCCTGACCAATGCAATGGGCGCACGGCAGATGACGGAGATGGCGAAACTCGCCCCGGCACCTATGATGAACGTCGGCGCGCAGCTGTTCTCTCGGTTAAAGCTTGCAGATCATATGAAACCCGGCGTCAATACGGTGGTCACAAATGTCCCCGGCCCGCCGGTCCCGATTTATTCGACGGGCGCAAAACTCGTTGGACTACATGGTATGCTTTGCCTCGTTGACGGGGTGAAGCTCGGCCATGTTGTGCACAGCTATGTTAATGACGTGACACTCGCCTTCACAGCCTGTCGCAGCGCGGTTCCGGATCCCGATTTCTACTCTGAGTGTATTCAGAAAAGTTTTGACGAGCATATTGACGCGCTGAAAGCCCAGATCAAAACTCAAGACGCCATGGCGGCAAAAATTGCCGGAAAAAAGAAAGCCGCGCCGAAAAAGAAAAGAACCCGCACAGCCATCAAAACAGACAAAACCCCAACTAAAAAATCCGCAACATCAAAAACAAATGGGACTGCAAAAAAGCAGTAACGAACTGTTATTGAAATCACGCCAAAGTTCAAAATCGGCTAGGCTCTCTACTCACGCTCTAAGGACATCTCATGTCTCTCTCTTTAACGTCATCGAAAATCGCTCCGGAAGGTGTGGCACAATTAGGCTTGTCTCGAAAGGGTCCGGCCTTGTTTTGGACGCTGACAGAAGGCGGGCGCGCCAGCGTGGAACTCACAAGTTTTTTCCTGTTACGGCGGGTGTTAAAACGCCTTCCAAAAGGGGACGGGCATCCCGTTATTTTCTTCCCGGGATTTGTTGCCAGCGACAAATCAACAAAACCGATGCGCAGATTGCTCGATGATTTGGGCTATGAAACCTATGGATGGGGTCTTGGCCGCAATCTGAAATTCAATGATATCCGCGAAGCCAAGATGAATTTACTCTTGGAAAAAGTTTATAAAACACATGGCCGCAAAGTCTCTATTGTTGGCTGGAGCCTCGGCGGCGTTTTTGCCCGCGAAGTGGCAAAATCCAATCCTGATATGGTGCGCAGCGTCATTTCCCTCGGCAGCCCGATTTCCGGAGATATGGAACATTCCAATGCCGGCCGTCTTTATGAGTTTTTCAACGGCAAGCCCGACGCCAAAATGGAACAGCGTTTGAAATCCATCAGCATTGCACCGCCTGTCCCGACGACATCCATCTATACAAAAACAGACGGGGTTGTGGCTTGGAAAGGCTCTATCCAGCGACCCGGTAAAACACCGTCAGAAAATATTTGCGTGCCCGCAAGTCATGTGGGCCTTGGCGTTAATCCGCTTGTCATGTTTGCACTGGCAGACCGCCTCGCCCAACCCGAAGGCAAATGGTCACCCTTTGAGGCGGAGGGTCTCAAGCGTTTCGCTTTTTCATGATTTGAATAAAAAGCGGGTCTAAACAACCGATTTGTCTTATGGTGTTTTCAAATGAGCCTTTTATAAAAGGCCACAGATGAAACATGTGCGCGGATTTCTACTGTCTTCAGCCTTTGCAGGATTGGTCCTGCTCGCCTTTAATCCGCATCTAACGGTGAAAATCCAAGAGGGTTTGGGTTTTCCGTCGGCCTATGACCCGGCGGCGCCTTTAGACCCAAACCCCGTGCCCCCTGCCGAAGCCGCAGCGGATATTGCGCAAAAAAATCCGCTTGTTTTGCCTACGACACCAATGCCGGACACCGATAATCTACCGCGGCTTTCAAATTATAAATCAATTCCAAAACATGATCCTTGGATTGGCGAGACGTCGTGCGGGCGTGAGATATTTAACCCGCCGGAGCGCCTTCCCGGGCTGGGCCCGCGCAAAGTGGGGCCTGTCTTAAGCCAACCCATGACAACGCTTCATAAAGACACAATCAATAATCAGCCGACTTCACTTTATAAAAGCCGGAGCGGTGTGACGCTGAAACTTGTCTTGCCTTTGGTCAAATATTACGACGTCTCGGGCCGCCGATATAAAGATGCTCAGAATGATATTTTTGACCGCCAACCCCTTAGAACCTTGCGGGAAGCGAAAGCAGATTATTCACCGGATATTTATAATCCCGTCGATGAAAGCGACCATAATGAAGGTCTTCGGTCGGCCATTGTCGGGGATATATTTTCGCCGACAACTCTAACTTATGGCATATCGGGAGCCCGAGATAGATTTCGCATACGGATAAATCAGACAGTTTTGACATCTGCCTTTATCGTGACCTTACCGCGTTGGGAAAATTACGACACAGCCTCAGCCGCAGATAAAGCAAAATGGGATGATTTTTTCTGTAATGCCGCGCATCATGAGCTTGGCCATCTCCGCATTCGTTTAGATATGACAGCAGAAACTTTGGAAGGGTATGCAAATCTACCGCCCGCTTATTCCTTCGACGAAATGAAAGCCTATGTTATTGACTATCAGAAAGATATTGATGCGCGGATTGACGAACGGCAGGCCGTTTATCACATTTATAATGGCGGCGGATCCCGGCGCGGTATGATTGAATTGCCCTATGCAGAACTCCCATTTCCATGGCTCAAAACGCAAAGCCATCCAATTAAAACGGTTGAACAATCGCCAGAATAACAATGATGATGGTCACGAATGCGGGGATCTCATTGATGCGCCGAAAGAATTTTTCAGATTTTGGACGTCCGCCATTTAAAAACCTTTTGCGCGTTGTCGCCAAAAAACCGTGATAACCAATCAGAGAGAACGCCAGCGCGATTTTCAGCCAAAGCCACAGCGCGACGCCCCCGGCGGAGGCATTATATCCGATTAAAACGAGCCCCAAGATAAAGGCCACAATCATGGCAGGGTTCATGATGATGCGCAGAAGCTTGGCTTCCGCTTCTTCCATCTTCGCTTCGAGTTCCCCGCCCGCCTGCGCCACAGAGTGATAGATAAAAAGGCGCGGCAAATAAAGAAGGCCCGCCATCCAGAAAATAACCGCGATAAGGTGAAAGGCTTTTAACCAGGGGTAGAGAATGTCGAACATAAGAGCGGTTTAGAGTTTTAAAAACAAAATTGATAGCTGACTTTAGGTAAGATCGTTATTTAAGGTTTAGGCATAAATCCTAAACATAATTCGGCTCTTTGCCGCGCACATGATCTACAACCGCTTGGACATTTTCAATTTTAACATCGGGTGTCACGCCGTGACCGAGATTGAAGATATGCGGACCTCCGGCGGCATCGCGCAAGACGGCTTCAACACTGCGATATAGCGTTGTCCCGCCAATTCGCAGCGCCAATGGATCCAGATTCCCTTGCAACGGCATATTTTCCGGCATCGTCGCGCGAAAATCATCCATCGGCATTTGTGTGCCCGCCGCAATGCCGGTAATGCCTGTTTCATGTGCATAGCGGATTGCGTTCAATCCCGCCCCGCGCGGAAAGCCCATAATCGGCACATCAACCCCCGCCGCGCGGATACGGGTAATAATATCCCGCGTTGGATTTAAAACGAGACGGTCAAAGAGATCCGGGGCGAGCCCTTCGGCCCAACTTTCAAAAATCTTGAGCACATTCGCGCCCGCTTTCGCTTGACCAATCAGATACTCCGCCGTGCTCTCCACCAGCGCTGCGAGCAGGTCCGACATGGCTTCGGGATTTTCATAGGCAAAACGTTTCGCGACTTCTTTATTTGGACTGCCTTTCCCTTCAATCATATAGGTCGCCACCGTCCAAGGACCGCCCGCAAAGCCTATCAACGCTTTTTCAGGAGCCAAGCCAGCGCGGACGCGTTCAACCGTCTCATAGATAGAGTTAATCCGATCGGCGGCCCCGTTCACGGTGAGGGCTTTAATCCCGTCAACATCAATCGGCTCCAACACAGGACCTGTACCTTTGATGAAATCAACTTTACGTCCCAACCCAATCGGGATGAGCAAAATATCCGCAAAGAGAATAGCTGCGTCCATATCATACCGCCGAATAGGTTGGAGTGTGACCTCGGCGGCCTTGTCCGGCGTGAAACAGAAATCGATGAAATTCTTACAACTCGCGCGGATTTCCAAATATTCGGGCAGATGGCGTCCGGCTTGGCGCATCATCCAGATGGGAGGGGTCTCCGTAGATTGACCGTGTAGGACATCGAGTAATTTCATGAGTTCAGGTTTCGCTAAGCTTGTTGTCTATCGGGGTCTTAGGCTTTCCCCCACACATATCCAAGCCTCCCCTTTGCCTCTCTAAAAAGAATCTTAAAAGAGAAGTGGATGTAGAGCCTGTGTAGATGTGGGCAAATTTACGTTTTGTTAGGGAAGTTTAATATCCACCTGTTGAATCTGGATTGGATTTTAATCCTACTGTTGGCAAGTTTCTTTTTGATTGGCTGAATATGTTTTGATGCGTTGGAAAACGGCTTTGATCAGCTGTGGGTAAAATTTGGGGTAAATCTCTGCATATGTTTTATCCCGAGGATTCACAGTGTTAATTTCTGTGCGGGGTTTATGTGGATACGGCCTGTGAGTTCCTGATAATTATGCCCGTGTTGCGTAGGAATTTGAGGGTGACGCCTTTGGGTGTGGACAGGGCTGGGTAAACACGCGACATAGGCGATAGAAATAGCCACCCCTGAGACAAGGTTCAGCGACACATATAATGTCAGAGCGTAATCCGAATATTGCGATTTACTTCCATGTTCACTTGGTCTCTGACTCAACAGGTGAAACCTTGGTGGCGATGATGAAAGCCTCCACCGCGCAATTCCGGTCGGCCACAGCGTTAGAGCATCTCCACGCCCTCGTTCGATCGGAAGATCAATTGGAGCGGACCTTGGCTACGATTGAGGCCAAGCCCGGTGTTGTCCTCTACACATTGGTGAACCCTGAGCGTCGTCAGCGCCTGGAAGCTTTTTGCCGCAATAGGAATATCCCGGCCGTTTCGATTTTGGATCCCACACTGTCCGTCTTGGGCCGATATCTGGGCGCGGCGATGACAGATGAAATTGGCGCACAGCGAAATTTGGACGATGCTTATTATTCCCGCATTGAAGCATTGGATTATGCGATGGCGCAGGACGATGGCCAAAATGTTGCGGGATTGGCAGAGGCAGAAATTATTCTTCTGGGCGTCTCCCGGACGTCGAAAACACCGACCTGTATTTATTTAGCAAATAGAGGATATAAAGCGGGCAATATACCGTTGGTGCCGGGCGCGCCTTTGCCGCCCATTTTGGATACATTCAAAAAACCCTTTATCGTCGGGCTTGTTGCGGCACCGGACAGAATTGTCCAAATTCGAGAACAACGTTTAATGGGTTTGCGGCAAACCGCCCAAACGGATTATGTCGATCAAGACCGCGTCAGGGATGAAATGCGGGATGCGAAACGCATGTTTCTGCGCAAAGGCTATAAGGTCATTGATGTCACGCGGCGTTCCATTGAGGAAACGGCGGCGCAGGTGATTAACCTCTATAATAAAGATCGTCCGATTGAAGAGCGTCGCAAGGGGTTGAGACTATGAACCAGCGGATCATTCTTGCCAGCGGGTCGGCCATCCGGCGGGACATATTGGACGGCGCGGGTCTGGATTATGAGGTGATCGTGCGTCCCGTAGATGAGGCCGCGATTAAAGCGTCGATGTTGGCTGAAAACTCCAGATTGCGAGATATTGCCGATGCGCTGGCCGAAGCCAAAGCTATGCGAGTTTCGCGGCAGGAGCCGGGCCTGGTCATCGGGGCTGACCAAATTATGGTGATGGATAATCATTTATTCGATAAACCCAAAAACATGAATGAAGCGCGCGAGCGGCTTTTGTCGATGCGAGGGAAATCGCACGCGTTAATTGGCGCGGTTGTGATTTGTGAAAACGGCGCGCCAGTTTGGCGGCATATGTGTAAGACGAAACTTTGGGTGCGAGATTTCTCGGATGAGTTTTTAGACTGGTATATAAAGACTGAGGGAGAGGCCTTGACGAAAAGCGTCGGAGCCTATCGTTTCGAAGGCCCCGGATCGCAGTTGTTCGAAAAAGTAGAAGGCGGATTTTTCGCGATCCTCGGTCTCGATTTGCTCCCGGTTCTGGAGTATTTACGCACACGCGGGGTGGCCCGGACATGAGCCGGCCAATTCCAAAATTGGCGGGTGTTTGCGGGTGGCCCATTCATCACTCGCTGTCGCCTTTGCTACACAGCTATTGGCTGAAAGAGATGAAGGTGGCCGGGGCTTATGTGGCTTTTGCGGTGAATCCAAAAAACGCTGTAGAAGCTTTTCGGTCGCTGAAGCGAACGTCGATTTCCGGCGTGAACGTGACTTTGCCCTTGAAATCGGCCGCCTTTTCTGCCGCGGATTTGGCCACGGAAGAAGCGCAAAAATTGGGCGTGGCCAATTGCCTTTATAAATCGCGAGGGCAGTTGGTCGCGCATAATACGGACTTGGAAGGCTTCGCCGCGCCTCTCATTGCAAAACTTGGCGCGGCCCGTGTGCAAAATGTGTCTGTGTTGGTTATTGGCGCGGGCGGGGCCAGTCGAGCGGTTCTGGGGGCGCTGTTGTCACTGGGTGTTCCCGAAATTTGTTTAATAAACCGGACAGATGAAAAGGCCGAAGATTTGGCCGGGCAAGTGAATGTGCCGAGCCTCTACGCTTTACCTTGGGAACAACGACAAGAGGCGGTTGGCCGCGCAGATTTAATAATCAATGCCAGTGCGGCAGGTATGTCGGGGAAGCCGGATCTGGATATATCTTTGGAAAATGGCCGTTCGGGCGCGTTGGTTTATGATTTGATATATACGCCGCGTGTGACCTCACTGATGAAGCAAGCAAAGGCTCATGATATGGACACATTGGGTGGTCTGGAGATGTTGATTGCGCAGGCCCGGCCGAGCTTTAAGCTGTTTTTCGGGCAGACGCCGCCAATGGATTTAAACCCAACACATATGTTATTTGAGGCATTGGAGTCGGGGCGTCGATGAAAGCGCGTGAGACCAGAAAGGGCGGCCCAAAAATTATCGGTCTCACAGGCTATATCGGGATGGGGAAATCGACGACGGCCCGGATGTTTGGAGCGCTGGGGTGTCCGGTGTTTGATGCAGATGCGGCGGTTCATACACTTTATGCAAAAGGCGGCCGCGCTGTTCCTATAATCCGTGCGGTGTTTCCGGACGCTGTGAGGGACGGGGCGGTGGACAGGAAACGCCTTGGCGATCACATTCGCGCGGACCCGCTGAATCTGAAAGTCTTAGAGAGTTTCGTCCATCCGTGGGTTGGAGACATGCGGGCGCGGTTTTTAACCCAAGCGAAAATTGATGGAGCCAAAGCGGTGGTGTTTGATATCCCGCTTTTATTTGAAACGGGCGCAGACACGCAAGTGGATGCAACTGTGGTTGTGACGGCTCCGGCGGCGGTTCAGCACGCGCGGGTGATGGGCCGCGCCGGTATGACTGACGCCCTGTTTGCGATGATATTGTCCAAGCAAATGCCCGATGCGGAAAAGCGCAAACGCGCAGATTATATTATTGAGACGGATAAAGGTTTGGATGCGGCGCGCGCGCGTGTAGAGGAAATTTTGGCTAAAATTTTGGGCTAATGGCGAATAGTGTGGGGGACCGTTTGGAATAATCACCTTCAGGGCAAGGGGGAAATCCGTCCACAACAGGTCCCGACCAAGGGGTGACTAAAAAGCGTCTTCTGTTAGATTCGCATTATGGATGGCTTCAAAGAAAATACCCGGGAAATTGTTTTTGATACGGAGACGACAGGGTTCCACGCCAAAGGGGATGACCGCATCACGGAGATTGGGTGTCTTGAGGTTGTCGACCTTCTCCCCACAGGACGTCAGTTTCATTGCTATCTGGACCCGCAACGCGATGTCCCGGACAAGGTTGTAGAGATTACCGGGCTGACGACAGAATTCTTACGCGGCAAGCCGTTGTTCAAAGATAAAGCGGATGAGTTTTTGGAATTTGTCGGCGATTCTACACTCATTGCGCATAATGCACAATTTGATATGGGCTTTATCAATGCGGAACTCGTGCGGTCCGGCCGAAAGCCTCTCCCGGCGAGCCGCTTTAAAGATACGCTGGCGATGGCACACGCGAAGTTTCCGGGCTCTCCCGCCTCTTTGGATGCGTTATGTAAGCGCTTCGGCATTTCTTTGTCGTCGCGGGATAAGCATGGCGCCATTGTTGACTCGGAACTTTTGGCGGCGGTCTATTTGGAATTATGCGGCGGTCGGGCCATGAATTTGGGGTTGGATGCGAAGCCGGAGGCGGCGGAAACGGACAGCGGTTTTCCGGTCGCCGTCACCAGACCCACGCCTTTGACGCTCAGGCCATCGGAAGAGGAGACAGCCGCCCACCGCGCCTTCGTCAGCAGTTTGAAAGGCGAGAGAATTGTTTGGGAAAAAATTTGGACAAAACGCGAGCGCGGCCGACCGTAGGCGCTCGGTTTACGCAGGCGTTGTTACGGCGGGTTAGCTGCTAAGGCAGGTCTCAAATTCTTCACGCGTTCTGGGGGTAAGACCGATGATGCCCTCATAGCGTTCGGCTTGGTCTGTGACCAAAATATCGGCGGCGGTCCTCAGGGATTTAAGGGGAGGTTGTCTTTTCGGGTCGCCTATGCGCCCAATGATGTAATTGTCTTTTGATTTCAGAGATTTAGCGGTATTTCCATCGGCGACATCATATCCAAGCCAGACGGCATGACCGGTCTGGGTCGCTTTCAGGGGGTTGGATCGCAGCATGTCGGGAGCAAGGCGTTCAAAGAGGGCGGCTTGGTCAGGCGTATAGGCAATCAGCAGAACCTGATCGGCCATATCGGCGTCGCGAATGGCCGAGATGACGGCGCGAGGATCAGCGGAGGATTTGAAATCGACCTCCATATACATCTGGCCCTTCGCGGTTTTTAGCATGTCTGAAAATAAAGGCGGCCGGTCGGCGGTGAGCTCTCCCGCGCGGGAGCGGAGAAGGATAGTCTCAAGGTCAGATTTTCGGCTGGTGGAAATCGGCCCTTTGGCGGTTGAGGTCTCGTCCCAGACCCCGTCGTGAAAAGTGATAAGTGTGTCGTCTTTCAACCCGGCGACGTCAATTTCCGCCATGAGGGTTCCGTGGGCGATCAGGGCCTTTAGCCCGCCAATTGAGTTTTCAGCTTGGTCAGCCCAGCGTTGATCCGTTCCGCGATGGGCCGCAATCATGGCGGCCTCTGATGGGAGGCAAGACAAGGCTTTGCGAATAGGCGCGAGTTTAGAGGTGGCCTCATTGATTTCCGGTGTTTGGGTTTGAATATCGCTCGGGGCTTTGCAGGCGGTGAGGCCCGCCGCGAGGAGGAGTCCGGCGAGGGCGATGGAAATGGGGGCTTTGAAAACGGTCGTGTGTGTCATATCCCGCCTTTATGTCAGACACGCGCCCCCTGCAAGATGAGACCATATTTGCTCTGTCCTCGGCCCCGGGCCGAGCGGGGGTGAGTGTTTTGCGCCTATCGGGGGAGAGCGCGGGCAGAGCTTTGCGGGCTTTGACCGGGCGGCCGCTTCCGACGCCGCGCGTGGCAAGTTTGCGGGCCATTCGCGACAGCGCCGGCGACATTATCGACAAGCCTCTTTTGCTCTGGTTCCCGGCACCGAAGAGCTTCACGGGCGAGGATTGCGCCGAAATTCATGTCCATGGCAGCGTGGCGATATTGGAATCTGTCGCCGGCCGTTTGACGGAGTTAGGCTTGCGGCAAGCGCGTCCCGGAGAGTTTACGCGGCGCGCGGTGGAACATGGAAAGATGGATTTGACCGAGGCCGAGGGCCTCGCAGATTTGATTGATGCGCGCACAGAGGGTCAGCGGGTCCAAGCCCTCTCCAATATGGGCGGGGCATTGCGCGACATCTATGAGGGCTGGCAGTCTCTGATTTTGGATGCGCTGGCGCAAATCGAGGGCGAGATTGATTTTGCCGATGAAGCCGATGTTCCCGATGCTTTGTCACACGCAGCCTACCCATTTTTGTCGAAAGCCTATGACGGAATGCAGGCCGCGCTGGCGGAGGCGGCCCGCGGGCGAGCGGTCCGTGATGGTCTGCAGGTCGCGATTATCGGAGTGCCAAATGCGGGGAAGTCCACATTGCTCAATGCATTGATCGGGCGCGACGTCGCGATTACCTCGCCCCAAGCCGGAACCACGCGCGATATTGTTGAGGCGGGAGCGGTCATTGCGGGACTGCCCGTGACATTCTCAGATACGGCGGGCCTGCGCGAGAGCGAAGATGCGATTGAGGCAGAGGGGGTTCGCCGCGCCCGCGCCCGTGCAGAGGACGCCCATCTGGTGGTCCATGTTGTGCGCGGGAGCGCGCGGCCCAGCCTGGCTGCAGATATGGTTTTTGAGAACATTGAGAGCAGTTCGCCCGGCCGGTCCGGGTCTCATATTACAGGGAACGCGCTGACGGGGGCTGGTGTTGACTTACTAGGGGCAGAAATTGAGCGGCAGATATTGGCGAAATATGCGGGGCTGGAGAGTGCGGCGCTCACGCGAATACGGCATGTCGAGTGTATTTCCTCGGCTTGCCAATCGGTAGATGCCTCGCGCGAAAAACTCGGCTCCGAACCTGAATTGGCAAGCGAGGATTTGCGTAAAGCATTGAAAAATATAGAAGAATTGGCAGGTCGGTCAAATATGGAGCAGGTCTTTGATCGCATATTCTCTAGTTTTTGTATCGGCAAATAGGTCTGCGGCCCAAGAGGGATGCCAAATTGTTCCACATGGAACATTTCGCGTGAACGCTGTGCTCGACAGATAGCGCCTCTCCCCCTATATCGCCGCCATGAACGCTGCTTCTACATATGACGTCATTATTATTGGCGGGGGCCACGCCGGGTGCGAAGCCGCAGCGGCGTCAGCACGGATGGGGGCGGCGACGCTCTTGCTAACGCATAAGGTCGAGACCATCGGCGAGATGTCTTGCAATCCGGCCATTGGGGGTTTGGGTAAGGGGCATCTCGTGCGCGAAGTCGATGCGCTGGACGGCGTCATGGGCCGCGTTGCAGATGCCTCCGGGATTCAGTTTCGGATGCTCAACCGGTCCAAGGGGCCAGCGGTGCGCGGACCGCGAACCCAATCGGATCGGTATTTGTACCGCACGGAAATGCAGGCGGCGCTGGCGGCGCAAGATAACCTCACCATTATCGCGGGCGCGGTGGATGATATAATTGTGGATGCAGGCAAAGTTGTGGGCGTTCGCACGGAGGATGGCCGAGAGTTTGCCGCCACTCAAGTTGTCCTGACAACGGGCACTTTCCTCAAAGGTATGATTCATGTCGGGGAGACGCGCACACCGGCCGGGCGGTGGGGTGAAGCGCCTGCGCTGGGTTTGTCGAACCGGCTTTACGGCTTGGGCCTGCGGATGGGGCGGCTGAAAACCGGAACACCCGCCCGGCTCGCGAAGGGGTCGATTGATTGGGATACGCTGGATCAGCAAGCCGCTGATGACGTGCCTGTGCCCTTTTCATTCCTGAACCGCGCGATCAGAGTGCCGCAGATCACCTGCGCGATTACCCATACGAATGAGGAAACGCACCGCGTCATATCCGACAATATCAAGAAGTCTGCCCTTTACGGCGGCGGGATTTCGGGGCGCGGTCCGCGCTATTGCCCGTCCATTGAAGATAAAGTCGTGCGCTTTGCAGACCGCAATCGTCACCAGATTTTCTTGGAGCCGGAAGGCCTGCCCGGCAATCCCGATGGCGATACGGTCTATCCCAACGGGATTTCGACCTCCCTGCCCTATGAGGTGCAAGACGCGTTTTTGCGCACCATTCGTGGTTTGGAGGAGGTCGAGGTCCAGCGTTACGCCTATGCGATTGAATATGATTATGTTGATCCGCGGGATTTGCGCGCGACGTTGGAAGTCAAAGTCCAGCCGGGCCTGTTCCTCGCGGGGCAAATTAACGGCACGACCGGCTATGAAGAAGCCGCGGCCCAAGGCCTGATGGCCGGGACCAATGCGGCGCTGGCGGCGCAATCTTGCGCGCCATTTATTCTGGACCGGAGCCAAGCCTATATTGGCGTGATGATTGACGATCTGATTACCAAAGGCGTCACAGAGCCTTACCGCATGTTTACGTCGCGGGCGGAATATCGCCTCTTGCTGCGTGCGGATAATGCGGACCAGCGCCTGACCCAAATGGGCGCAGAGATCGGACTGGTCGGTGCGGCGCGGGCTGGTTACACAGCTGAAAAGATTGAGAAATTTCAATTCGCCAAGACGGCCGCCGCCAGTCTGGTCGAATCGCCGTCTGTGCTGGCCAAATCGGGGATTAAGATTAACCAAGACGGCGTCCGGCGGTCTGCGTTGGACTTGCTGGCCTATCCGAATATTGACATGGCTGACCTCACAAAAGTCTGGCCGGAACTATCCGACTTTGACCCGGAGACGGTTGAATATCTGACCATTGATGCGACCTATGCCGGCTATCTCGAGCGTCAGCAAAAAGATATCGACGCCTTCCGCCGGGATGAAGGCTTGCGGATCCCTGATGCGCTGGATTATGCGCGAATCGGCGGGCTCTCGAATGAGGTGCGGTCAAAATTGACCGAGACCCGCCCTGCAACTTTGGGACAAGCATCCCGGATTGAGGGCGTGACGCCCGGGGCGTTGATGGCGGTGCTGGCGCATATCAAAAAGGCCCAAAAGCCCAATAAGGGCGCGGCAGCTTAACATCCCTCCCCCATCGAAAGCCAGTTTGATGTCAGACAACCCCTCCCGGACCGCCCCTCTCTGGACCGCCCCTCTCTGGACCGCCCCCCTCTGGACCGCCCCCCTCTGGACCAGAGAAGATTTCGCGGATGTTTCCAATGTTCCACATGGAACAATGTCCGACTTTACACAGTGGTATGGGCTTTTGCGCAAGTGGAATGCGCGGATTAATCTCGTCGCACCTAAGGAAATAGATCAGTTCTGGCACCGTCATGCTTATGATTCCTGGCAGCTTACGGCCCACCTTCCCGCGAAATGGGATCGCTTGGTTGACCTCGGTTCGGGCGGCGGCTTTCCGGGGGTATCCTTTGGCATCTTTGCGAAACAAAGAGGTCAGGGCGAAGTCCACCTCGTTGAATCCGTTGGAAAAAAAACGAGTTTCCTCAAAACCGTCGCGCGGGAGTTAAAGCTGCCCGTCACGGTCCATACGGCGCGCGTTGAAAATTTGGAGTCATTAAAGGCCGATGTCCTGACGGCGCGGGCCTTTGCGCCCCTGCCCCGCTTGTTCGGATATGCTCACCCGCATTTGGGCGACAGCGCGACCCTGCTCCTGCCAAAGGGAGAAACTGCGGATAAAGAGATAGAGTCCGCGCGGGAGGGCTGGCATTTTACGGCTGAGTCTTTCAAAAGTGAGACAGACCCGGCCGCCGCCATCTTGCGGATTACCGATTTACGCCCTAAATAGACGCTTCCACGTGGTAGAACCCCCAATGAACCCAGACCGTATTATTGCGATTGTGAATCAAAAAGGCGGCGTTGGTAAAACAACGACCTCCATCAATCTGGCGGCTGCGCTGGCGGCCAAAGACTTGCGCGTGCTGTTGATTGATATGGACCCGCAAGGCAATGCGTCCACCGGGCTGGGCATTCCCCGTGCGGAGCGCGAGCACACCATATATAATGTTCTGACCGAAGGGTTAGGCGTTGACGATGCCATTAAGCCGACGGAGGTTCCCAATCTTTTTGTCCTGCCCAGCCATGTGGATCTGTCGGCGGCGGAAATGGAAATTGGCCATGCGGATGGCCGCACACGAATTTTGCGCGACGCCATCACGGCGGCGCAGTCCAAATTTGATTATGTGATGATCGACTGCCCGCCGTCCCTGAACCTGTTGACCGTCAATGCGCTCTCGGCG
This sequence comes from uncultured Caulobacterales bacterium, assembly GCA_937927825.1. Taxonomy (GTDB): domain Bacteria; phylum Pseudomonadota; class Alphaproteobacteria; order Caulobacterales; family Maricaulaceae; genus Litorimonas. The sequence goes on from CALFWV010000031.1 coordinate 18,762, forward strand.
GCGCGGTCCGTCATCGTGCCCTTGCAATGCGAATTTTTTGCGTTGGAGGGGCTGTCACAACTCTTGCAAACCGTTGAATTGGCAAAGTCTTCTATCAACCCGGCACTCGCGATTGACGGCGTCATGCTGACCATGTTTGATCGCCGCAACCGCCTCTCTGCGCAGGTCGCAGAGGATGTGCGCAAACATCTGGGTCGCGCCGTGTTTGAAACAATTATTCCGCGAAATGTCCGCATTGCGGAATCGCCAAGTTTCGGCCAGCCCGTCATTACATATGCCCCCAATTCCAAGGGCGCAAAAGCCTATCTTGCCCTCGCGGATGAGCTCGTCAAAAAACACAGAAACCGTAAATAATTCAACAGGTTAACGCATGACCGATACGAAAAAGACGCCCAAAAAACCTGCCAAGAAGAAAGCCAGCGCGCGCGGCCTTGGCCGGGGCTTGTCTGCGCTTATGGCGGACGTGTCCGTCCCGCAAATCGCCGAGACGCAGCCGGAGAAAACAGCTGCCGAAACAAAAGCCCCCACCGGCAAATCTCCTGAAATAAAATCCGCTGCGCCCGCAGTCACCCCGGCTGGGGCGACCCCCGACCCCGCGTCGAAACAGGTCCAATTTATTTCTATCTCGCGCCTGGAGCGCAATCCGGACCAACCGCGTAAAATGTTCAACGAAGCCGATATGGCGGAGCTGACAAATTCCATCGCGCAAAAGGGTGTGCTGCAGCCGATTTTGGTTCGCCCCATTCCGGAGAGTGCGCGGTCCAAGTCAGAGAATTCCAAAGCCGATTATCAGATTGTTGCGGGGGAGCGCCGCTTGCAGGCCTCGCTCAAGGCGGGGCTCGACGCCATGCCGGTTCTCATTCGCGCGCTTTCGGATCAGGAAGTTTTGGAAATCGGCGTGGTCGAAAATGTCCAGCGCGCAGATTTAAACCCGATGGAGGAGGCGAGGGCCTATCGCGCCCTGATGTCCGAATTTGGCCGCACCCAACAGGATGTCTCCGAAGCCATCGGTAAATCCCGCAGCCATATCGCCAACTTGCTGCGCATGTTGGATATGCCGCTGCAAATTCAACGCTGGCTGGAACTGGGCAAGCTGTCACTGGGTCACGCCAAAGCCATCATGCCCATGCCCAACCCGATTGAAACGGCGGAAATGATCATGGCGCAGGGGATGTCTGTCCGCGCGACGGAAAGCTATGTGAAACGCTATAAAGACGGATCGCCCATTGATGCAACCGATAGCTACCGCGCGGCGGATGAGAAAGATCCAAACATAGCCAAACTCGAACGCCAACTGACCGACCTCTTGGGATTAAAGGTGAGCCTAAACCACAAAGGCCCGGGCGGGGAGCTAAAGATAAAATATCGGCATGGCGATCAGCTGGAAGAGGTGATGCGGCGGTTGCGGGGATAATTGCACCAATTGCGGATATTAGCATACTTTAAAACTCCACTATTTAAACGCTGTAAATGAAGAAGTAGCGACCCTTGAATTACCCAATAAAGGGTTAATTTTATTAAAGAGCGTGCAATAGATTAGATGATCCAGATAGGTCTCAGTATCAACGTCTTGCCGCTGACATCTATTCGTTCGAGTAGAAAAAACTTCGGACAAATCAGGTGTTGAGAAAATTTGCAATTCTTGATAATTACATGAATATCACGTTATTAATTGAGATTTTGTAAGAAATTTAAATGTTCAGAGCAAGTTTTTTGGCATCAGTCTTCTTTGTAGCGACATCAGCGCCAGTATTTGCACAAACTGTTCTAGATAAAGGAACGACATTTGATGATCCGAGGATGTCCGAAATAAGGGCATCCTTTAGCGAAAACTTCGGAGATATTAGGGATTTATCATTTCAGATCAAAGCAACCTTGTGGCCTCATAATAGAGGTTCTTTCAATATCACGGCGGGCTTCCATGATAACGCTGTGCTGACACAATTTGTGTCAAAATTAGGCGGCAGGGTTAAAGGTAATAACTCGGAATTCATCCTGATTTTTGACCTATATGCCGCCAGTAGAGATTGTAAAGAATCGAAAAGGTGTTCAAACTCGTTCAACGTAAGAATCATTGACCGTCGTGATAATTCAATTTTGAAAAATCATGGAGGTAGTTTCAGCTGCCCTCCAAGTGAAGTTAACCTTCACAATAGCAGATATCTAGTCTGTCCTTCGGATAATCAGTTGTTTGAAGAAATTCTGCTCAATTTATAATTCGAATGAACGGCTTGATATGACAACTGATCTGTCTCGAAGACAAATTAATCAATTGATCGCTGGCGGAGCAATATCGCTCACTATTGTTCCCGCCTCAGGATGCTTACCAGTTCTTTTGAGATTGGTTTTAGGCAGGGGCGCATTATCGCGGCTAAGCTTTGCAACAAGATCAAGCCGTTTAGCTTCTGCTTTGGTGTTTGGGCGGGGCTTAGCCATTGGAAGTCGCATAGGACGCACCAATGTCTCACGTTTACCGAAAACGGAAATCGTAGATAAAAATGGAAAAAAAGTTGCAACTTCGAAAAGTGGAAACGGTCAAGCGAGTATTTACGTAGATGGTGCTAAAGTTTTTTATTCTAGAGACATGCCGTATGGTCAATCACATCATAGTTTTGGGCCTGTAGGGAGGTCCATTAATGTTAACAAAAACGTTGTTCGCCATGAAGATAATGATGGCCGAAGATTGGGTTATGACCACATCCGCTTAGCTAAAAATATAATTGAGCACCTAGACCGAGATGAAAAAAAGATTGGAGAGACATCTCTCGAACTTCAAGATCAAAGAGCCATTATTCGGCCGGATGAAGAAACCATCCAGTCAATTGAGAACATCAAAGAATATCTTGGTCTAAATTGCCCTCGAGCTAAGCAGGCATATCAGGAGCTAACTGAACTTAGGGCCCAATGTGGGGATGACGTAGACGCTGCATGCGATGCGATACGAATGAAAAGTAGCAGATACAGAGACCTTCGACAGAATTGCATCAAAACGAGGACGAAATAAATTACGTCTACCGATTGAAAGTTTAATGTGTAAAGTGTTTAACGTCCGCATTGTTTCCACAAAGGATTTAAAGAGCAAGGAACTGCACTCGCCTAAAACTTACCAAATCCCGATCCCGCACCCATCT
>CALFWV010000032.1 GCA_937927825.1 uncultured Caulobacterales bacterium
TGACCGTTTTGGGGTCCATTAACCTGGACCTGATTGTCCAAGTCGCCGCCCTGCCCAAAGCGGGAGAGACCGTGACGGGCGGCGCTTACACGGCCTTGCCCGGCGGCAAAGGTGCGAATGTCGCCGTCGCAGCAAAACGCCTCGGCGCGGAAACAGAAATTATGGCCGCCGTCGGCGATGATGATTACGCCGCGCAAGCTCTGGTTAATTTGGAGAAAGAGGGCGTCTATCTGGATGCCGTCCGCCGTGTTGACGCACATACGGGTCTCGCCTTTATCACCGTGTCCGAGGATGGCGAAAATCAAATCGCCGTGGCGAGCGGAGCCAATGCCGCCTATGCGCCCGCTGACGTGCCAAAGCTTTGCAGCGATGTTCTCATCACCCAATTTGAAATCCCAACCCATGTAATTGAAAGCGCGCTGGAGGGTTATGAAGGCTTTGTCGCCGTGAATGCCTCGCCCGTGCGGGATGGCGTGGACAGGATTTTAAACCGCGCCGACCTGATTATCGTCAATAAAGGCGAAGCCGCGCAGTATGATTTGAAAGGCCATCCGGGGTTAGTGGCCGTGACTTTGGGATCCAAGGGGGCCGAGCTTCGTAAAGACGGCAAACTTATCGCGACGGCCAAACCGCCGAAAATTGACGTTGTCGATACAACGGGTGCGGGCGATGCCTTTGCCGCGGCGCTAACCGTGGCCTTGGCGGAAAAGCAAAGCGAGCAAGATGCGCTGGAATTTGCCTGCGCAGTCGGTGCATTGACGACCACCAGATTGGGCACACAAACCGCCAGCCCGACACGAGCGGAGGCGGACGCGATTTTGGGCCGTTAGAAGTTAGGTTTCATATCGAAATAACGTGTCGGCATGGTTCCGCGTTTGCGCAATTCCTCCTCGGAACAACCGCGTAACTCATGCGGGAAAACCGTCCATTCATCGGTTTCGTGGACATAGAAATCGGGGGTGCGGTCGGTGAGATTTCGTTTCGGCTTGTAAAAAATTGTCGCGACGCGAATATCCTCGGGCGTATTTTTGCGGCAGCGCGCACGGACCTCGCGGATAATGGCATCAACGCTGCGGCCGCTGTCAAAAATATCGTCGATAATCAAAAGTCTGTCTTCCGCATCCACGACATCGACCACATGTTGCAAGCCCATAACTTGAACTTCGGGCAGAACTTCGTCGCCGTCAAAGCTCGTCGTACGCGCGCCGTAACTGGCGGTGCGAATGGCAAAATGGTTCGTTGGACAATCCAAGGTTTCCAAAACTTCCTGCACGGCAATCCCGACGGGCGCGCCGCCTCGCCACACGCCCAAAATGAAGCTGGGCTTAAAGTCGGATTCATGAATACGCAGTGCAAGCTCGAAAGAGTCCCGCAACAGGTCCTCCGCGCTGACGAAGACTTTTTCGGTATGGGGGGACGGGTCGGCCATAATAGAGGTCTTTAAATTGAAGTTGAAAGGCGACTTAGAGGAATGGCCGCTTCCCCTCAAATCTTTTCCTGCGCATAAGGCGGTATGGAATATTCTGCTGCAATTTCTCGGCCTCTCATATTTGACTGCGACCCCGGACAGGATGACGCGATAAGCCTTATCATGGCGCTCTCCCCCGGCAGCGGTTTGGACATCCGCGCGATCACGGTCGTAGCGGGAAATACGTCGCTCGCCAAATGCCAGCGCAATGCCCGGATGATTGCAGACATGTGCGGACGGACCGACGTCCCCATTCACGCAGGATGTGACGCGCCGCTGAAATTCCAGCTGGCGACCGCGGAAGAGGTCCACGGCGTCGAAGGTCTCGACGGTCTGGAGATTTATGAACCGGATTTACCGCTGCAATCAGAGGCGGCGGTCGATGCGATTATCCGTTTATGCCGGACCGTGGACAATATCGTCCTTGTCCCAACCGGGCCGCTGACAAATATCGCGACGGCCCTTACCCGCGCACCGGATATTGCCGCGCGCATTTCCGAAATTGTGATTATGGGGGGGGCAAGGGCTGAGGCCGGGAACATCACGCCCTCGGCAGAATTCAACATTTTTGTCGACCCTCATGCGGCCAAAATCGTTTTTGAGGCGCCCGTCAAAAAAACGGTCTTTGGGTTGGACGTCACCCACAAAGCCCTAATCCGCGATGCACATGTTGATCGCATAAAAGCCTTAGACACAGATATGGGCCGCCGCCTGACCGCCATGCTGCGCAGCGATTACGCCGATTACGACCGCGCCAAATTTGGAACGGCGGGGACGCCCATTCATGATGCCTGTACGACAGCCTATTTACTGCAATCTGATATCTTCAGTTTCAAATCTGTCAATGTACAGATTGAAACGGAAAGCGTCCTAACACGCGGGCACACAAGCGTAGATTACTGGCAGATGACGGACCGTCCGCGCGATTGCGATTGGGCCGTGGATGTTGACGCCGATCAATTTTTCGAACTCATGATTGACCGCATCGCCGCCTATCAAGTGATCAATAATATCAATAATTGCCCCTTTTAAAGCGCTGTAACTTCGCTAGAAAGACAATGGTTGATAAAGAAGAGGGCGCAATCTCATGTCGTTTTGTATTGAATGCGGGGCAAAGGCTCCGGAGGTCGCAAAGTTTTGTCCACAATGCGGGGTGCCCCTTGTCGCAATCGACGCCGTCAGCGACGCAGCAACCGTCCCTGTTACGTCTGACGTAGAAACGCCAGACCTTCAAACCGCTGGGGGTGAAACGCCCCAGCTAGAAAATTCTGAAGCGCTTCCGACAGAGGCAGGCCCGATTGAACCAGCCAAGGAGGATGTCACCGTAGAAATAGCTGTGACAAACGCGGCAGACGCTGACCCTGCCCATACGCCGCCCTCCGCGGCCGCCAGTCTTTCAACCGCTGCCAACGCCAGCGCAGACGCGCCAAAATCGAAAGGCGGCCTGTTTGTCGGCCTCGGCCTAATCGCCCTTATCGCGGCCGGGGGCGGGGCCTATGCGACGGGCCTGTTTGACAGTGCTAAAACAGACATAGAAAGCAACGCCAAAACGGTTGCGGCCACAATACCGAGCTCTGCTGTTCAAACAGAGGCTGCCGACACCGAGGCTTCAGTTAAACCACCGATCTTGACGGCCTATCAGGAGGCCATCAAATCAGGCCGCATTTCCGATCTTGGGAAGTTTGCGAAGAATAACCCTAAACATAGTTTGGCAAAAGACGCTGAAACGGCCGCCTTTGCCTCCCTGGAACGCCAAGGCTCTGTCCTGGCCTTTAAAACTTTTGTTGAATATTTTCCCGACGCTGACCTATCTTCCTATACGGGGCTACGCGTGGACAATAATGATGCCTCCGGCGCGTCACCGTCTACTGGCGAGGAGATGGACGCATCTGTTGCCCCCTCACAAAAAATTCGGGCGTCCATTACCGAGCGCGCAGGCGAATTAGACGCCTTCATCGCGCAAGGTGACACAGGCTATGCGGTGGCTGTCATTGACGAAATGCTCGCCTTGACCGATTTAAACGAGGACGAAGCGACCTATTTGCTTAATCTACGAGCAAGTACTGAGACCTCCGGAGGGTTTACCGCGTCGACATCATCAGAATTCATTGAAATTGAGCCCGTGCAATCCCAATCCGTTGAGCCCCTGCCGGAAATAAACGCCGACGCCTTTACATGTTGGGACGGGTCTGTGGTGTATGATGTGACGGCTTGCCCGCCGGGGGCAATCGTCGGAGCGCCGAGTCTTACCGCCCCAGCCACAGCAATTGAGCCAGAGCCAGAGCCCGACCCGGCGCCCGCCGACGAGATTGCGCCAGGGCCTGAGTCGAAATCAGATCCCGATCGTTTATTTGACACGCCGGCCAAGCCGATTGAGCGGTTTGGCGCAATCACGCCCGACGGGGCGACGGAGCCGGGCGAATGTGACATGGCATTTTCTATCGATGTTTCAGGGACGCCCGTTAACATTATCGCCAGTTGCAGCGACCCGATGTTCGTTGCACCCGCGAAAGAGACTGTGTCTGATTGGACCTATTCCCCGGCCCTACTTGACGGCGCACCGGTTCAACAAAACGGCGTTGTCGTCAAAATTAGATTTAATCTGGAGTAGTATTATTGAAAATCGGGCGAATCGGCACTCACTCTCTTGTGACTCTTGTTTTGCTTTGAAGCCTTCGCGCGCTCTTGAATTGCTTTAACTGACCCGCCACATATGGGCTGAATTTTTGTTTGAGAGATCCCATGACAGATACAGCAACCGACATTGTCAAAGACAGTTCAGATACGGCGTTTATGGCCGATGTGATCGAAGCCAGCGCGGAGGTCCCGGTAATCGTTGATTTTTGGGCCCCGTGGTGCGGTCCGTGTAAACAGCTCATGCCGCGTTTGGAAAAGGCCGTCAAAGCCGCCGAAGGCAAGGTCAAGCTCGTCAAAATTAACACCCAAGAGCATAATGGTGTCGCCTCGCAGCTCGGCGTTCGGTCTATCCCAGCCGTCTATGCATTTAAAGATGGTCAGCCAGTCGACGGGTTTATGGGGGCGCAACCCGATACAGCCCTACAGGAATTTATCGCGCGCCTGACCGGAGAAACGGACCCAAAAGAAGAAGCCAAAGCGCTGGTAGCGCGGGCACGGGATAGTTTGGCGGCGGGCGACCCGGGTGGGGCGGCTCAAGATTTTGCCGGCGCGCTCTCGCTCGATAATGAAAATGCGGCGGCACGGGCGGGTTTAGCGCGCCTCTACATTGACGGCGGAAATGATGAAGGTGCCTTGCAACTTCTTCAAGACGCGCCGGAGTCCATTTTGGACGACCCTGAAATCACCGCGCTAAAATCTAAATTTGAGCTGCGGCCTGCGGCTGATGAAAACGACCCGACGGCTGAGCTTGCGGCGACGGTCGCGGCAAACCCAGAGGATTTAGATGCTCGGCTGGACCTTGCAAAAGCTCTAGTCGGGGCCGGCCGCAATGGGGAGGCTGTTGATCATTTGATTTATTCCATAGGCAAGAACCGCGCCCATGACGGAGAAGCGGCACGCCTATTCCTGCTGACGATTTTTGAGGCCGAAGGTACAGAATCGGACGTCTCTCGCGACGGGCGCAAACGGCTGTCCTCTATACTTTATGCTTAGAGAGATTGAGAGATGCTTAGAGAGATTGAGAGTCGCCAGCCTCTTCAGCCCAGCCCAAATAGCTGGCGGCGACATATAGTCCCGTCATAATGAAGGCTACCTCCACAGCAAAAGCGCGGAAGAAGTAGACGGGGGCGTCCAGTGCGGTGAAATAGTCCAGACCTGAAATAATCCAAAACAGACCGAGTGCAGCAATGCAGCCGATCGCGAAACGTTTCATCAGGTTCAAATTAACAAGCGCTAAGCCAGCGGTAAGCGCATAGATTGGCAAGACACTATAAAAGCTAACCCTGACGACTTCATTTTCGATACTGGGCGCGATATAAATACCGCCGAGACACGCCATAAGAAGCGCTACTCCCAAAAGAGATTGCCCCACGCGCTGCACGCCGAACCGAACACGCAAGATTTGCCCAAGTGCGGCTAATGCGCCGCTCCAGAGAAAGCGCTGTCGGGAGAGGTTTCCCGAAATGTGCCGTGCCTCGGACCTTAAATCCGAAATCCAAATTCGTTCACTTTCCGGTAGATGGCGCTCAGCCCAGACTAAGAATTTATCTAACATGGCGCTCATGTCGCTGTCCTCGCGTTTAAAGTCCCAGCCGTTTCCAGACTTTCCATTTGCGCCAGCCCCAAGGAAGTCAGGGTGTAAATCCGGCGCGGTGGCCCGCTGATATCCTCTCCGGTTTCCCACGCCTTCTCCAGCCAGCCGCGATCCGCCAAACGGGCGAGAATGGGATAAAGGGTGCCAGATGCCAGTCCGGATGCTTTCATGAGCGCATAGCCATGCAGCCCGTTCGGCGCAGCCCGCAGGCATTCCAATATTTTTAAAGTCGAGGAAGACGGTTTTCGAAAACGTGTCATGCATTAACTCTACATATATAGAGTTATAAGTCAAGACCTTGAATTGCGGCGTATTCACCTCTTCCAATTGACAGGAGGCTCCCCGGCTCCCACCTATCGTCTCATGAGCGCGCATTATAAATCATTAGCCCGGCGGACGAACCCCGACAGTGTGGCCCTTTTCCCGCTGAACGGAACTGTCATGCTGCCGGGGTGTGATTTACCGCTGAATATATTCGAACCGCGCTATCTGAATATGATTGACGACGCCCTGCGCGGGGAACGCTTGATTGGCATGGTACAATCGCGCGGCGATCAGCTTGTTAAAGTCGGCGGGTTGGGCCGGATTTCCCAATTTTCCGAAACAGAAGACGGACGATATCTCGTCGTCCTAAAGGGGTTGAAACGGTTTCACTTGCGCGAAGAGCTGGATGTCACGACACCTTACCGTCAAGCCAAAATCAGCTTTGACGGGTTCGAACATGACGCCGATACGCATGACGCCAAACAAACCAGCGAAGCCCTGTCCGAGTCGGGTCGCTCTGACCGAGCGGCGTTGACGGTGGCCATGAAAGCGCTCGCCAAGGCGGTTGGCGTGCAAGTTGAATGGGAGTCCTTGAAGGAAATTCCGTTGCCTTTGCTTATAAATCAATCCGCCATGATTTCCCCGTTTCAACCCGAAGACAAACAAAGCTTGATGGAAGCAGCCACAAGCGACGAACGCCGCAGGCTTCTGATTGGCCTCATGCATTTATACGCCGGTCAAATTGGCGGCAAAGCCGGAGATGGACAGAAACAATGATGAAAGAAACTCCAAAAATTGATCCCAAGATGCTTAGCACGGTGGTCTGTCCAAAAACGCGCGGACCCTTAGTCCATGACACCGAAACACATGAGCTGATATCCAAGAAAGCAAAACTCGCCTATCCGATAAGAGACGGCGTCCCGATTATGCTAATCCATGAGGCGCGTTCCCTATGACCGAGCTAACCCAATCCGAGCGCGACGCAGTGGACGCGGCAAGTTTCCGTCGGCTGCTAAAACATCTGGATGAAAACCGTGACGTTCAGAATATTGATTTGATGATTCTCGCAAACTTCTGCCGAAACTGCCTGTCGAAATGGTGGTTGGCGGAGGGCGAAGCACGCGGTCATGCGCTGGATCTAGAGGATGCGCGCCTGCGGATATACGGTATAGACTACGCCGCATGGAAAGCGGATCAACCCGAGGCCACACCCGAACAAATCGCCGCCTATAATGCGAAGACGAAAGGCTGCTGAACCATGACCTATAATCCTCATCACGATTATGCCGATGCCAGCCAATGGCGCGGGACGACCATTCTGACCGTTCGGAAGAACGGCAAAGTTGTTGTCGTCGGGGACGGGCAAGTCAGTGCAGGCAATACGGTGATGAAATCTACGGCGCGCAAGGTGCGCACGCTCGCTGGTGGGACGGTACTTACCGGGTTTGCGGGCGCAACAGCGGATGCTTTTGCTTTGCTGGAACGGCTGGAAGCGAAACTTGAAGCCCATCCGACACAGCTGGCCCGCGCCTGTGTCGAGCTTGCCAAGGACTGGCGTACAGATAAATATTTACGCCAGCTTCAAGCCATGATGATTGTCGCCGATAAAGCGGAAACCTTTGTCCTGACAGGAAACGGTGACGTTGTCCAACCCGACACGGCCGAGACCGGGTCGGGCATTACGGCGATTGGGTCCGGCGGAAATTATGCCCTGTCCGCGGCACTCGCGATGGATGAATATGAGTCCGATGCCGAAACCCTCGCGCGGAAAGCTATGGGCATTGCCGACCGAATTTGCGTCTTCACCAATCATAACCTGACGCTGGAAATGCTGAAGACGGACTAAGCCAGCCACGCTTTATTGGCCGGCAGACCCGGTTCAACTTTAAGCGAAGCCCCGTCCAATTCCCCGGCAGCCAGCGCATTTAATATGTCCGTATCCGCATCCTGCAATTTAGCGTAAAATCGGCTCTGATCTACCATTTGTCCAATCACGACCGCCCCAATCGCTTCGCCGCGTTTATGCTGCACAATATAAGTTTCCATTACGGCATTGCCTGATGGGGATGGAGATTGTCCGGGCGAAGGCTGACCGGCAATGACTTTCGCCATTGCGGCCTCATCTGCAAAAACATCTCCTGCTTTCCAGTCTGTTGAATATAGCCCGACCGCCTGTTTGCTCATCCAGCCGCCATTACCATGTGCCAAGCCTAGAGAGCCGGGCGCGCGGCGGCAGGCCGCAATTACTTCGCAAATGCCGTGCAGCGTATAATTATTTCCGGGACCGCCAAAGAAAGGCAAGCCGCCCGTGAGCGTCATTGGCTTGTCTTTGCGGTCCAATTGTGTAGCCGCTTGATCTACGACACAGGGGAAACAGGAATAGATGTCGGCATGGTCAATATCCAGCGGAGACGCATTTGCAGCCTCCAATGCACCGGTAATAACAAGGTCCATGGCCAAGCTGCGAGATAAATCGGTGCGGTCGAGCATCAGGTTCTCTTGCGCTTGCGCATGGCCGCGTAGGAACACCCATTTTTCCTGCGGCACACCCAAAGATTTGGCCGACCCAACGGTTGTGAGAAGAACAGCAGCGCCTTGATTGACGCCGTCTTTCGCCACCATGTTTTTCAGGAACGGGGAAATAAGATTGCGGTTTGCCGTTGAGGGGGTCGCGATGTCCTCAGGAGCGAAGCTTTGTTGAAACATCGCATATGGGTTCTGAGCGGCCACATCGGACATAGGCGCGATTAGTTTGGCCATAAAGGATCGGTGCTGCGGAACTGTCCGCCCGGCCCCTATACGCCGGGCCGTTTCAATAAATCCGTAATAGGCCATAGCGTCCATGAGGCCGTGGGCCAGCTCAGTTTGCGAGACAATCATCGGGCCGCTGAACAGCCCCCGGTCGGTCCATTGGCCCTCATGTGTTTCAGACCAGTCGAGGGTCGTGCCTGACCGCTGCGCCGCGCGCATGTTCGCGAGAGCTTCCCCGCCCACAACCAACGCAAATTTGACGTCACCAGCAGCTAAGGCTCGGGCGGCCTCCGCAACGAGAGTCTGCGGCGATTGTCCGCCAATCGTGTCATAAATGGCGTGAGTGGGCGATGCGCCAATTCGGGCCGCGACAGCGCGGGGGAATTTATCCGGACCGCCAAAGGGACACATATAAGCGGGGCTGCTGTCAGAAAATGTCCGCACGCAGCCAATCCAATCGATATGCTGTCCGTCAAGGCCCGCATCGCCGAGCGAGGCGGTTGCGGCGCGGCCCGCCATATCCACATGAGACGCCGCAGTTGTCAGATTTTCGGGGACCGCTTCAACCGCTTGTCCAATACCGATTAGAATGGGGGTTGTGTCTTCCATATGCGGGCTTTGCCCAAGGGTTTGAGCCAAAACAAGGAAAGTCTACGCGCGTTTAATCCTCAATTTTGCATGCGGACATCTCAGCGATGCCCAAGCGGAAAGGCCCATCTTGACCGTCGGCCAAAATGATTCCAACGGATTGAACCCGCATCGGATTAAAATCGGCACCGCGAACGGGACGGCCGAAAACCGAAGGCGCCAAATCCGAAAAGTCGATGATGACATCCTCCCATTGGCCGGGGGATTTTACCGGAAGCGGAGCCTGAAAAGAGACTTCTCGCCACCCGACGCGCGCATCGGTTCTGAAGGTCGCTTTATAAATGCGGCCGTCCGATTTTACCCGCAATTTTAACCCGGTCATATCCTCAAAGGCACCCCGTGCAACTTGTGCCCGAATGGACGAAAACCCACCGCCATTCGTATTTATGACACCCGCGAAACTCATATGGTCTTTGGCAAAACGCGGCCCTCCTGAAGACAAACCGCCCATGACGCCGTCATTTACGGACCGCCACATCGCGACCATTTCTGCAGTCTCCATTTTGATAGTGAGTGGGCAGACATCCGCGGCGGCGGGTTCGGGCATGAGGCTGGCTCCAGCAAAAATAAGACAAGTCAAAACGCGCATGTAAAGGTTCCGTTTGGTTCACAAATTTATACGGTCCATATTCATCTGCGGTTGCATCAAAGCGTAGTTGGACTTTAGTGTAGAGGACAGAAAGGTCTGACCGCGCTTTAATATTCAAGGTATTTTGTCCAGCAAGCGGAAAAGGCGCATCGGAGCATGTACACTTGCGACAGGGGCTTCCAATAACTGCACCTTGACCCCTGCGCGCCGCCCACCCATTTACTTATCATGACCGATAGCTCTCTGACCCCCCGTGAAATTGTTTCTGAACTGGACCGCCATATTGTGGCGCAAGGCGATGCAAAGCGGGCCGTTGCAATTGCGCTTCGGAATCGATGGCGACGCCGCCGAGTCGCGGCGGATTTGCGCGGCGAGGTCACACCAAAGAATATTCTGATGATTGGGCCAACAGGCGTCGGGAAAACAGAGATTTCTCGCCGCTTGGCCAAATTGGCACAGGCCCCCTTTATCAAGATTGAAGCGACGAAATTCACTGAGGTGGGCTATGTCGGGCGCGACGTGGCACAAATTGTTCGCGACTTGGTCGAAGCCTCCATCTCATTGTTGCGCGATGAAAAGCGGGGCCAAGTCCAAACTCAGGCAGAACAATCGGCGGAAGCTCGCATCATTAATGCTTTGGTTGGGGAAAATGCGTCGGAGACGACCCGGGAAAAATTTCGGCAGAAATTATTATCCGGCGAATTGGACGACAAAGAAGTTGAGTTAGAGCTCGCTGATATGACGTCGCCCTTTCAAAGCTTAAATATTCCCGGTCAGCCCGGCGGCGGGATGGGGATGTTAGACCTGTCTTCAATGTTTGGAAAAATGGGAAAGACGAAAACTGTTACCTTGAGGATTGGCGATGCCCATGGTCCGCTGCTCTCAGAGGAAGCCGATAAATTATTAGACGACGACGCGATTAAGCGCGAGGCGGTTGAGCGAGCCGAGCAGGACGGCATCGTTTTTCTGGACGAGATTGATAAAATCACGACACGGTCCGATGCGAGGGGCGGAGATGTCTCACGCGAGGGCGTGCAACGAGATTTACTGCCCCTTATTGAGGGCACGACCGTGTCGACGAAATATGGACCCGTCAAAACTGATCATATTTTATTTATCGCAAGCGGAGCGTTTCATGTTGCAAAACCCTCAGACCTCTTGCCCGAATTACAAGGGCGCTTGCCCATCCGGGTTGAGCTCCGCGCGCTGACTGAAGCGGATTTCGTTCGCATTTTAACCGAACCGGAAGCCAGCCTTATCCGTCAATATACGGCGCTGATGGCGACGGAAGAGGTCACGTTGGAATTTACGGAAGATGGTATTGCGGAAATCGCAAAGCTCTCTGCGGAGGTCAATGCCCGTGTCGAGAACATCGGCGCGCGGCGGCTGCACACCGTGATGGAACGCCTGCTGGATAACATAAGCTTCACCGCGTCGGATAAAGGCGGACAGACTTTTGTAATAGATGAAGCTTATGTGCGCGAGCATGTCGGGAAACTCGCCAAGGATCATGACCTCAGCAAGTTTATTTTATAAGTTAATTGAATAGCGAGAGTATTTGAGCGCGATTTTTCAGCAATACTGATTTTGAATATCCGGCTTTCACCATAACATGGCCACCAAAATATGAGGTCCAGATTAAATCCGCTTTGTCAGCCGCCGGGGTGCCTTTAACGCAAAATGTAATGGCTTTGCGCAGGCGCGATAGGGAGACGGTAACGCTGTCCTCCACCGCCGTATCAAAAGGCGCTTGATCAATGGCAGCATTGCAAAGCAAACATCCCCATCGCCCCTCCGGTGTTTCCGCCGCATCTATAAGAGAAGAGAAAAGTGTCTGAATACGTGTCTTTGGCGGGATAGTTTTGTCCCGAAGCATGAGTACGCCAGGGGTAATAAAGGCGCGATTATAATCTGAAATCGCATGTTGGTAGAGGGCGCGCTTATCGCCAAAACTAGCATAAAGAGACCCTTTATTCAGGCCGGTTGCAGACATAATATCGGCATATGAGGCCCCATCATACCCCTGTTGCCAAAAAACATCCCGCAAAGCCGTTTTGACCTTGGCCTCGTCAAATTTTCTGGGTCTAGCCATTTCTTATCCCTCACATGACACTCTCGGCCTTGTGATATTGTGTTTATTGAACGGTTGGTCAAGTCATGTATTTAAAGCTCAAGGCCGCCGGGCAGCTCCTCCCTTACTGAACCCGGCGGTCTAAATATTTAAGCAGATATAGACCATTCGGTCTAAAAATAGGAAAACATAAAATGACACTGAACATCAAACCGACAGCAGTCATCAAAACGATTGTTGCAAGCCTTGCGATTTATGGCGGGGCCGCCACGACCGTACTCGGCGCGGCGAACCTCACATTTGCTGCGGAACCGACTACGGCCGTTGCGATGATAAAATCCGCTGCGTCTGGCAGTTTCGAAAAGAGCACTTTCAAAATAAATGGTGATTGGAAAATCGTTAAAGAAAACGGCCAAACCATCTTCCGCGTATCAGAGGATTTCAAAACTAAAAACGGGCCTGACCTAAAACTCTTCCTATCCCCCGACGCCGTCAGAGATGTGACAGGTTCCACTGCGACAAATAACGCCATACGTCTGGGTGTTTTAAAATCGAGCGCAGGATCCCAAGATTACGTCATCCCGGCAAATATTGATCTATCTCAATTCAGATCCATTTTAATTCACTGTGAAGCTTACTCAAAATTATGGGGCGGAGCGAATCTCTAAACTTTACCTCGCTGGCCGAGGGACCTGTCCGTGCTCCCCACACGGGCAGGTTTATCGTTTTAAAAACACATACCAAGCGCCTGTGCCGCCATGTTTGAGATGCGCCGGCGCATAGCTCGCAATCAGAGGCCGGACAGTCGGCTCGGCAATCCACAGCGGAAAATTCCGGCGCAGCACGCCGTCACCGCGTAAACCCTTTCCGGTCACAACCAGTAGACAGCTTTTATTGCGATTTGAGGCACGCATAATTGCACGGTGAAGCGCAGGTCGAGCCTTGTCTTGGGTCATATCATGAAGATCGATTTTCGCTTCAATATCTACTCGGCCTCGGCGAACCCGTTTATCCTGATTGACGTCAAGGGATTGCGGTAAGGGCTTTGTGCCGGGCACATCCCCCGCGGGGATACGTAGCATATTGGCAAAATCCTCCCGCGTCGGCAGCGGTTTCGCACTCCCCTTGCCTTTGGGTCGTCGACGCGGACTCACTGTTTTTGAGACATGATGCCAAATCTTGGTCTCGCCCGGTTTGAGAGGGCGGCCCGTCATGAGGTCAACGCCCCGGCGATGTTTCGCGGAAGTAAAATCGTCCACTTCACCCGATGTTTTTGAACGCCTGCGCGGTCTCCCGCCTCATCCCCTGACCCAAAAAATAAATCCGCGCGCAGCGGCCCCTTTATGGCGCTGCCGGTATCTTGCGCAGAGACCAAAAGCCCCGTGGGTTGACCACGGTAATCGCCGGGCCCTGTTGGAAGCGTCGTCTCCAGCCACGCCAGACTTCCATAGGGGTGATAGCGCGGATCAACAGCAATCGCCCCCATACCTGTCAACGGCACACGCATCGCGCCTTGCGGCCCCTCTCCCGGACGAATCGCTTGTTCTGTAAAATAGATGTAACGCGGGTTTTCATTCATTAAATCACGCGTGGCGGAGCGGCCATTTCGTGCCATCCAATCAGCAATGGATTGTTTGGAGGCTTGATCACGCGTCAACTCGCCTCGGCGAATTAAAACGCCGCCAATAGAACGATAGGGCTGTCCATTGTTGGCGGCATAGGCTGCCCTTAAAATACGGCCATCCGCATATTTCAGGCGACCTGACCCCTGAATTTGTAGAAAGAAAACATCAATCGGACGACCATAGGCAATTACACGTGACGTGTTCGCATTGACCTTGGCGCGGGGTAATTTGAGCGCGGCATCGGATTTTGGCTTGGCGAGAATCGGTTCTGAAAATTCTGCCGTAGGACTTAATCGAACGTCGACTTCTGGTTCATAATAACCCGTCAAAAGACCGTCCGCTTCTGTTGGCGTGGACAAAGATACCGGCACAAACCAACTTTCAAAAAACTGTCTCGCATCTGCAGCACTCGGTTGGACGGACTCCAACACTGTCGCGCTCTGACATGTCAAACGCCAATCACCAAAGGTCCCATATTGGGGTAAATTCGGATTTAGGTAGGCCGTATCATCTGCCGAGCCCCATGTTTCACATCCCCGCACAAAAGCGGATAGCGCAGGCCGGGGGTTGTGATCCACCCAAAAAGGCAAAGCTGCAAAGCCGGACGGCGCAGGGGCCTCAATAACGGGTTCCGGCGGCGGCTCGACGGGGGCAGGCGGCGGGGTTTGAACACGCGGAGCGAGCGGCGGGGTTGGCAGAGGTTGAGCCTCGGTTAACACGCCGGGGTTTTCGACATCCGGGTCCGGATAATTTGCAGGGACGGGTATGGTCGTACAGGCAGCGGCAAAGCTGCCCATCAAAATAAGCCCAAGAATGCAGCGCATGTTTAGGCCGTCGTATCGGGCGACGGATCTGCCTCCAAACTATCGCCTTCACTGGGCTCTACATTCGCAAGGCGCCAGTTCAAATCACTGCCCTTCATGTCCCGCGTATATTCCCAGACTTCGGAAACATAGGACAGGACATCAGGATCGCCCATAACCAATTCGCCGTCGGCATCCCGCAAGGCGGAGGTCAGGTCAGCTTCATAAAGCACGGAAATATATGCGATAGACCCTTCGGTCTTGGCCGCCTTTATCGACGCCTTCCGCAAACGGCCCAAATCAGTGATTTGTGTTTGCCCGGCCTCTTCCCGCGCTGTGATGGCTTCATCATAAATGGCAAAGGTCTCAGCCGTCAGAAGGTCTTTCAAAAGATCACGGTCACCATTCGCATAGGCCTCTAAAATCATGGAATAAGCCGCCGTAGCACCGGTCATGAAATGCGCAATGGAGAAGGACGGGTCCAACCGCGTAATGCCGGACAGTCCTAAACGCTCAATGTCAGGGTCCGCCTCAGGCGCGGGCTTACGATTTGGATCTTCCATTCCAAAATCGACTGGATCTGACTTTTCCTCTGGAATGCCGCCGAATCCTGTCTGTTTTCCTAAAACAGAGTAGAAAACAACGACTACAACCGTGGCTAAAGCCGCATAAATGATGACGTCGAACATGGTAGACCTTTATCTTGCAGATTGCCTGCTTATATACGGCTGAACAGACCGTCTGAGCTAATGAATATATCAGCTAAGGTGCGTCGCAAGCCGTTTCAAGGAAAGAGCATTATGGCGAAGAAACCTAAAAAGGGTGAAGAGACACCCGCAGAAGACAGTTTATCCATCGAAGGCGAGGCTACCGTGCCCGCCGGAGACGCCCCGCAAGGCCCGATGTTATCGGTTTTAGCGCAGTACACCAAAGACCAGAGCTTTGAAAATCCGGGAGCCCCGAATAGCTTGCGCTCCGGTCTGCCCGCGCCACAAATTGGAGTGAATATCGAAATCGGACGTCAGATGATGGATGACGATACCGTCGAAGTGACGCTGATGCTCAAGGCCGAAGCACGGCGAGAAGAGGATGTCGCCTTTATTGCAGAGCTGGAATATTCTGGCTTGTTTGCCTTCCAAGGCGTTGGCATTGAAGAAGTTCAACCCCTCATCATGATTGAATGCCCGCGTCTTCTGTTCCCCTTTGCGCGCCAAATCATGGCATCAATGACGCAAAACGGCGGCTTCCCACCCATCCTGTTAGATCCCCCTGATTTTACGGCCATGTTCCGGGACGAAATGATGCGCCGCGCACAAGAAGCGGGCGTGAACTAAGCTTCAGCTTGGCCCCCACGCGGTCAGACACAAAATATCCACCTTATACCCGCTTCGCACGACCGATGGCGGGTATTTTTATGCCGGGTGGTCTTCACATGCGCGCGCAGTAGGCTATGACTTTAGGACTTAATTTTATTTTCAAGGTTCGTCATGCGCCTCTCTATTGAACGCTCTACGCTTTTAAAGGCTTTGGGACACGTCCAGAACGTCGTCGAACGTCGCAACACAATCCCGATTTTATCCAATGTTTTGCTGAACGCAGAGGGCGGCCAACTGAGCCTGGTCGCGACGGATTTGGATATTGAGGTATCGGAGACAGCGGACGCCGATATATCTGCGCCCGGTCAAGTGACGGCGCCGGCGCACACGCTTTATGATATTGCGCGAAAGCTTCCCGACGGCTCGCAAGTTGTCCTGCAGATCAACGCCGAGGACCGTTTGGACGTCGATGCGGGCCGCTCGCACTTCACCCTCCCGCTGTTGCCGTCCGGCGATTTCCCCAAAATGACAGCCGACGGATTCACGCATGAGTTTGCAATCGCCGCCAAAGACTTGTCCCGTTTAATTGACAAAACACGCTTCGCCATTTCGACGGAAGAAACACGTTATTACCTGAACGGTATTTATGTCCACGGTCACGATGGAAAGCTGCGGGCTGTTGCTACCGACGGTCATCGGCTCGCTCTGGCGGAAACCCCTGCCCCTAAAGGCGCGGAAACAATGCCGGGCGTTATCATTCCCCGAAAAACCGTAGCAGAAATTCGTCGCTTGATCGACGGTATGGATAGCGACGTCCATGTCAGCGTTAGCGAAGCCAAAATTCGGTTCAAAACCGGAAATGCCATTATGACTTCTAAGCTCATTGACGGCACGTTCCCGGATTATGAGCGCGTTATTCCGAAAGGAAACACGAAAGAGCTAACGATTGACAATCAAGTTTTCAAAGGCGCGGTTGACCGTGTCGCGACAATCTCGGCTGAAAAATCTCGCTCGGTCAAACTCAGCCTGACAGAGCATAATTTGTCGCTGACGGTGAATAACCCAGAGAGTGGGAATGCCAATGAAGACTTGCCCGTGGATTACGCAGCGGAAGATCTGGAGATTGGTTTTAACGCCAAATATCTGCTGGATGTCGCCGGACAGATTGAGGGGCGTGACGCGACTTTCTTCTTAGACAGCCCCGCTTCACCTGCCCTTGTTAAAGACAGCGAAGACGAGCACGCACTCTTCGTGTTAATGCCGCTCCGCGTCTAGCCGGAAATCGATGGCGTCCATTGCCTCTTTGCGGCTGATCGATTTCCGATCTTACGCCGCACTGGACGTTCAATTTCAATCCGGGGCCATTGCGCTGTACGGCCCAAATGGCGCAGGCAAAACGAACCTGTTGGAAGCGATTTCTCTGCTGTCGCCCGGCAGAGGTTTGCGCCGCGCCAAAACCGATCTTTTAGCCCGCCTAAAAGACGGTCAATCGCAACCCGCCTGGGGCATAAATGCGGTGCTTCAGGGCGGTGGCGATGCAGACGCTACGCGTATCTCTATTGGCCAAGTCCCGGAGCATCCCCGCCGCCGTCAACTGAAGATAGATGGCCGAGCGGCGACAGGTCCGGAGCTCGCTCGGCGCCTGTCACTCCTTTGGCTCACGCCTGCTCAAGATCGGTTGTTTACAGGCCCAGCCTCAGATCGCCGAAAATTTATAGATAGATTCGCCTTAGCTTTTACACCGGACCACGGATCAAATGCGGTGCGGTTTGAGAAGGCGCGTACAGAGAGAAACCGCCTCCTTTCAGACGGTATTACGGATCGAAGCTGGTACGACGCCATCGAAGCGGACCTGTCAAAATTCGGCGCGCTTGTGGCTCAAGCCAGGCATAAGACAATCCAAAACTTGCAGATAGAAATAGCAGCACGAGAAACAATTTTCCCGAAATCTCTCGTGGGACTGAGCGGAACCTTAGAGGATCAATTTCGTGAGGGCTTGGATATTACCTCGATTACGAATGGCTACCGAAAGAGCTTATCCGACAATCGCCAGACGGACATGCGAGCCGGACGGACATTGAACGGTCCACATCGTTCTGAGGTCCACGTCACACATAAAGTCAAGGCTATGCCTGCCGCGCTTTGTTCTACGGGGGAACAAAAAGCCCTGCTGATTGGCCTCATTCTCGCCCAAGCCCGCGCCTTAGCAAAGAAGTCGCCCATCCTGTTACTTGACGAAGTCGCCGCGCATTTAGACTCTGTTCGCCGCGCAGCCCTGGCGGAAGAACTGTTGGATTTGGGGCTTCAAGTCTTCATGACAGGTACGGATGAAAATCTTTTCTCGGACTTTGGAACCCGCGCACAATCGTTGAAAGTCACGAACGGCTTATTGTCCTAAATGAAAACGCCCCGCCTCACGCTAAGCGGGAGACGGGGCTACGATACCGAAACGGGGCGCAGTTGTCCGGCATCGATCCTGTTGGCATTTCTCTGATGGGCCTGACCGTATGAATGCAAGGTGAACGCTGTTCAAGAGTCGTTTTTCATCAAGCCCGGGATATCGCGACTGTCCCCGGATGCGCGCCGCGCCAAAGCGGATTTCAGAGGCAATGACGCGTTTGTCAAAGCAAGACCAAGGCGGCGAGCATGGCCCAAGACGGGGATATTAGTGCCCGAAATTTCGGAAACAAAATGGGTCAAAAACCCTAAGGACCGGGTATCTGTATTGCGCCATAAATCATACTCAAGCAGCGCGGTAACGCCAATATCTTGCCCCGTCTCTATCGCGAGTTTTACGCCATCGGCCAGGGCGGCAGCGTCTCTCAGCCCTAAATTCAGGCCCTGTCCGGCAAGCGGATGAATAGCATGTGCGGCATCGCCGACCAGCGCCACACGCCCCTTCGAAAACCCATCTGAGACTTGTAACCGAAGCGGATAGGTTTGACGGGCCGCGATGATATCCATGTCCCCCAGATAGGCATCCATTTTCTCTGACAGCAAAGCCAGAAAATCGGCGTCGTTCACGCCTTGCGCGGCTTGGATTGCCGAGCTCGGACCAGACCAGACAATCTGACTGCGATTGCCTGTTAACGGAAGAACCGCCAAAGCCCCGCCCTTGATTATCCGCTGCCAGGCTAAACCATCATGCGGCAGGCTGTGAGAAATTGTTGTGACAAGCGAGGCCGCATCATAATCGAAACGCTGGGCCGTAATGCCAGCCTTTCGCCGCAACACGGAATTCCGACCATCTGCCGCAATCAGGAGCTTTGCCGCCATCTGTCCTTGATCTGTGTCCAGGGTAACTTGCGCAGCGACCTCCCGAAAATCATAAAGGGTAACAGGCGCAAATATCTGTATGGAGTGGTTTTCCGCAACCCTTGCAATCAAGGCGGCCTTTAGGTCCGGATTCTCGATAAGAGCCCCCAAATCAGCCCCGTCCCCGTCTCCCTGAAAATGTAATCGCCACGGGCTGTTCGGCGCGCCTTCGGTGACAAGCATATCCCGAATGGGCTGGAGCTTCGCAGAAAGGTCAACGCCCAGATTTCTGAACAAACGCAAAGATGTCGTAGAGAGGGCCGATGCACGGCCATCCCGGCCAGTTACGATTTCTTTGTGGTCAAGAAGCGCAACCTTTGCGCCGCTATGCGCACACGCCAAAGCAGTTGTGAGTCCCGCTAACCCCGCGCCAACAATGGCAATATCAAACTCAGTTTTCATATACCCCACATAGGTGGCCGGGCCGCGAAGTGAAAGGCGGCATATTGTAGAAATCGCCCCGCAATTCCCGGGTTAAATTCCTTAGGCCTTAACGCCTCATTCACGCTTATTATTTACACTTTGGTAAAGGTTATTACCCTGTTTTGAGGTCCAAATGACACCACCGCCTTCCGCTACGACCGATTATGACGCGAGTTATCAATACGCGCCCGAAGACATTCATGCCATGATGGCAGAGGTGACGGCCCGGGAAGGTAACGCGTTCTGGCGCGCCGTCCGTGCCCTTGTCATGTGCCTCATTGGCGCCGCCATTTTGCTTTGCGTGCTGGCCTATAATCCATTTGACCCGACCCGTGACACGGCTGGAATCGGTGTGGGTCGCCATCCGTTTGGAACTCCCGGTGCGAATTTCGCCAATCTCCTCATGCAAACTCTTGGCTGGGGCGGTTTATTGGTTGGCGGCCTGATTCTCCTCTCCGGTATTCGCAGGGTTACTGGCCGTGTCGGCCCTCGCCCGCGTGGCCTGAAATGGAAGCGAACAGCCATTGGCATCGGTGCAATTTTACTGGGTACCATGACACTTTCTGCATTCCCTATCCCGCAAAGCTGGCCCATGGCGAGTGGCCTTGGCGGATGGATTGGCGACATGTTGCATTTGACGCCAAAAGGTTGGCTGGACGCATTCAATTTGCCTTTATCGGGGCTTTGGGTCGCTCTCCTGTCTTTCGCCGCCGCCGCTTATTTCCTCGCTCTTTATTTAGGCGTCGTCACCAAAGATTTATTAGACATCGCCGATGCAGCGACGCTGGTTTGGGCCTATATCCGCGTCTGGATTGACCGTTTCTCCGCTTGGATCGTTCGTCTCTTCCGCAAAGGATATCAAGCGCCAATGGACGCGCATATGACCCAAGAACCGCTTTACCGCGACATTCCGGATGAGCCGGCCCCGGTCGCCGACGCCTATGCACCCGCGCCTGTCGCCCCGCCGATTGTGACGGAGAAACCGAAGAAACCTGCCGCTAAACGCAAACCGGCCCGAAAAAAGAAATCGGCTCAGCCAAGCTTCGATTTCTCTGATAGCGATGATTACGTCTTGCCCGGCCTCGACTTGCTCAAGGCTCCGCCGCCGCGTTCGACCATTCACGATGAAGGCGCCTTGCGCCGCGCCTCTGACCAGCTGCACAAAGTTATGGGCGATTACGGCGTTGACGGCGAAATGGGACAGGTCAGTCCCGGCCCTGTTGTCACGCTTTTCGAATTTGAGCCCGCACCCGGCGTTAAATCCCAACGCATTATCAATTTGTCCGATGACATCGCCCGAAATATGAGTGCGCAATCCGCCCGTATTGCGGTCGTCCCCGGCCGCAATGCGATGGGCGTGGAATTGCCGAACCGGAAGCGCGAAATGGTATGGCTGCGCGATATGCTCGCCAGTTCTGTTTTCCAAAACTCCGAGGCATCGCTGCCGCTTATCCTTGGCGAAGATATTGGCGGAACGCCATTCGTCGCTGATCTTGCAAAGATGCCGCATTTGCTCGTCGCCGGCACCACGGGGTCGGGTAAATCCGTTGGCGTCAACGCCATGATCCTCAGCTTGATGTACACGCTGACGCCGGAACAATGTAAGTTCATCATGATTGACCCGAAAATGCTTGAGCTGTCTGTCTATGATGGCTGCCCGCACCTTCTTGCGCCTGTCGTCACCGAACCAAAAAAAGCTGTTGTCGCGTTGAAATGGACCGTGCGGGA
>CALFWV010000033.1 GCA_937927825.1 uncultured Caulobacterales bacterium
ATTTTATCGCTGGCCTCTAGAAATGCCGGTCGATGTGCCACGATGATACGCGTAATCGGCAAATCTCGGATAATTTTGACAATCGCGCTTTCCGTTTCGATGTCCAGATTCGCGGTCCCTTCATCAAGGAATAGCACGGACGGATCTTGATAAAGCGCACGAGCCAATAAAACCCGCTGGCGCTGTCCGCCGGATAAGACGGACCCCATATCGCCAATTTGTAATTGATAATTCATCGGCAGCGCCGCGATTGTCTCGTGGATTTGAGCGGCGATTGCAGCCTTATAAACCCGCTGCATATCAATCTCCGGATCAAAGAAACTTATGTTGTCCGCCAAGGTCCCGGAAAGGAGTCGGTCGTCCTGCATCACAACACCAATCCGAGCGCGCCAATCCGAGCGGGAAATCTCGCGCAAGTCCTGTCCATCAATTTTAACCGCGCCTTTGACCGGGTCGTAAAGCCCCAGCATGAGTTTCATCAACGTCGTTTTTCCGCCGCCTGACGGGCCGGTGAGTGTCACCATCTCGCCCGCCGCAATGTCGAGATTGAAATCCGTTAAAACCATCGGATCGGTATCAGAATAGCGGAAGCTCAAATTCTCTATTGAAACCGCTCCTTTGAGCTCGTTCAACACGGCGTCTCCGGATTGGTCGGCATCGGTTTCTTCAAAAATAATATCCGACAGGCGATCAAGGTGCAGGGACAGCAAGTTAAACTCGATGCCTTTTTCGAGCAGCTGCACGACTGCATCCGTGAAATATTGGCGGTAAGCCAAAAAAGCGACGAGCATGCCCAGAGTAAACCCACTGCCCTCGCCCAACATCAAGGCGGCAGCCGCCCAGACCACCAAAACGACCTGTACGCCCGTCAGCAAGGTTTCAAAAAACTTTCGCGCGACAACCCATTTGCCATAGCCCACATTAGCATTGATGAAATCTGTATAATGGTTGCGCCACGCCGCTTCGCGCTCTGCTTCGCGGCCAAACATCTTCACTGTGGTAATGGCGCGAATGCTCTCAATGACGTGGGAATTTTCCAGCGCCTTCGCATAGATGCTCTCTTCCTGCGTGCGGCGTAAGTGCGGATAAATCAGCAAGGTTGCGAGCGCCAATCCAACAACAGTGGCCAACACGATTGTCCCCAAGACCGGAGAATAAAGAAACATCACAATCAACATCAAAATCGCCATAGCTCCATCGATGAGCACGGCGGGCACGGATTGTGTTAAAGCTTGCTGTATCGGAACTGTGCTGCCGACGCGGCTGATAATATCCCCGACATGTCGCCGCTCGAAATAACGGGCAGGCAAACGGATGAGATGGCGAAACACATTACCGACCATCTGCAAACTCATTTGATTGCCGTAAACCAAGATGGCCCACCCGCGCACAGCTTCGGCGATGGCGCGCAAAACAACCAACCCGCCAAAGCCAATGGCCAGCGCCAGCAGCAGCGAGCCATCCCCGCGCGGCAAAACCGCATCCACGACGAGCTGAAGATAAAAAGGCGACAGCAGGACGATGGCTTGCAAAATCACGGACAGAATGAGGGTCTGTGTGATGGCGCGTTTCAATCCGACGAGGCGAGACCACAACAGAGAAATACGCGGCTTCATCCGCTCGTGCACAGCTTTGAAATCAGCTTGCGGCGTAAATTCGACTGCTATTCCTGTGAAATGATTGGACAGGCGCGACAGCTTCATTTTTCGCAGGCCAACGCCGGGGTCGATTATCTCGACGCGATTCCCTTTGATGGATTTCAAAACCACATAATGATTCAAATCCCAATGTAACATCGCGGGCAATTGAAGTTTTTCCAGATAATCCAAATCCACCCGCAAAGGGCGGGATGACAACTGCAAACTATCTGCAATCGCAATCACCGATTTCAGCGAGGCTCCTGTCATAGACACGAGGTGTTTTCGCCGCAGCACATTTAAATCAATGTCATGTCCGTGAAAGCGGGCAATCATGGCCAAACAGGCCAGCCCGCATTCCGTCATTTCTGTTTGTAAAATAACGGGGAGCTTGGCGGTCACGACCAGGCTTTCGATCCGAACAGCCAAGTGATGAGCCTTACCGGGCCGTCATCCGTCTGCACCTGAAATAAGAACAAACCCGCCAAACAGAGAGCGGCCAGACCGACCAATAGCGCCGTGATAATCCACGTGGCAGGCGGAGCCTGTAATCGCACCTCTCCAAACAGAGCGCGAGAGCGATGGGCGAGAGCTTCTTTACGGTATAAGTCTGACATGCATCGGGGTTAGGTCGACACTGGGATTGGGTCAAGCGATGCAATGGCCTAGTTTTTGTTTCAGAGCGCGAACAACAATCGGGCGAGCTTTTGCCGTTTGAAAAAGGGTCGGAACGGAATTGAGAAAGGGTCGAGTGGCTCGGGTGCCCCGTCCGACACCGTGGTCTTCTTCCGTGTTTCTGACTCAAGATACGCCAAAAGGCTCACAGCAAATGCTCTATTATACGCCCAAAGTTTTTGACCTTTATAGGTAATTTGAAAATAAGCGTCCTCAGGCCAATTCAATTTGTATCTCTGTGCAGAGGGACAAGTTTTACACACCAGAACACCTTCATTATCTAACGATGCAAAAACGGCTCTATTCCCGCCCACATACATATAGTTTATAGGCTTCCACGAATCTGACGTGTATCCATCAGGTAAATTATCTATATTTTCGAGAGCGTTTGAAACGTGGGGATAATATAGAACATATCGGTGAAACCGGGCCAGGCTGCCCCGCCATTGGACAACTTTGAAATCACTTGAATTTTCAAAATAATCCCTATCACAATTTGTTTTCACCCGAACGTAAGGCGCAAATTCAAAACTCGCGAAACGTCCACACCTTGGACATTTGATATCAATGACCGTCGTCAACGGGCCTCACTAACCATCTTTCTCATAGGCATTGACGATTTTCCCGACGAGCGGGTGACGCACAACATCGCTGGCGAGGAATTTGATTTGGTCAATACCTTTTATGCCTTCGAGAATACCCAGCGCATGGGACAGGCCCGATTTTTGGCCGTGCGGTAAATCCGTCTGTGTCGGGTCCCCTGTGACGGCATATTTGGCGCGCTCGCCCAAACGCGTCAGCACCATTTTCATCTGCGGGATGGTCGCATTCTGCGCCTCGTCAATCACGACAAAGGCATCAGACAATGTCCGGCCCCGCATAAAAGCGAGCGGGGCAACTTCGATGTCGCCGGCGGCCCGGCGGCGGTCGACTTCTTCTTTTCCGAGGACCATGTTTAGCGCATCCCAAATGGGCTGCATGTAAGGGTCAACTTTTTCATTCAAATCCCCCGGTAAAAACCCGAGCCGCTCGCCGGCTTCAACTGCGGGACGGCAGGCGATGAATTTTGTAATCTCTCCGCGCGCAAGCAGAGACGCGCCATATGCGGTCGCGAGGAATGTCTTCCCCGTACCGGCCGGACCGACGCCGAAAATAATCGTCTCATCGCGCATGGCATTGATAAATTTTTCTTGGCGTTTGGTTTTTGGGACAATCGGGCTGCGGCGCGGAAAAGGAATAATTGCATCGACGGTCGCGGCCTTGACCTTTCCCTTACCCATGGCGCGAATGAGCGCGCGAATATCTGACGGCCCACACGGCCAGCCGCGCTCCAACCGTTGATAGATTTCCTTCACCAGCTCGCCCGCGCGGGCGCGGCTTGGCGCGTCCCCATTAATATGGACCGCAGAGCCCGGGGCTTCGATGTAAACCCCAAAGGCTTCTTCAATCAGGGCCAAATGCGCATGATTCGCTCCGCAGAGTCGCCGGACCAATTCCGCGTCGCCAAATTCAAATATTTCTGTCTGTTTGCTCATGAGGCAAAGATAGGCAGGAACGTCGAGGAATGCGAGCGCCGATTACGGTGATTTACGGCATACAGGCATAAGACAATGGAGGCTTCACGGCTTCTACATATTTTCCGCGCATTATGTGCCCCAAGGGAGAAGACACGCAATGTCGGATTTAACACTCAACATCACGGCCTATTTTGGGTGTGTGCTCTGCGCCTTCCTGATTGGGTTTTTGGAACTTTTGCGTGTCAAAATTTTGAGTTGGCTCCCCTTTGCGGGAACGCCGCTCGTCTTCGCTGGTCAGAGCGAAAGCCATGCGGAACTAAACAGCCTCTTGTTATATGTTTTACTCATCGGCTTGGTCATTATGTCCGGGGTTTCGAGCTTGTTCACGGATGATGTCGGGGCTATCCACTGGCATTGGTCA
The DNA here is from genome assembly GCA_937927825.1 of uncultured Caulobacterales bacterium. Taxonomy (GTDB): domain Bacteria; phylum Pseudomonadota; class Alphaproteobacteria; order Caulobacterales; family Maricaulaceae; genus Litorimonas. The sequence continues at coordinate 4,251 of CALFWV010000033.1, forward strand.
AAAGCGCCTTTGATCCTGATTTCACTTTTATCCGGCGAATATCTCAGAGAGAGACTCTACTCCTATCTGACAGAGACAGACCCGGTGAAGCCCCGCGCGACCCTGACAGAAGCCCAAGTTCGCGAGAGCTTTGAGACCAAACGGCGCGCAGATTTCCTATCCAGCGATTATGCAGGGCAGTTTGCGTCCTATGAGGATTATCAGAAAAGCCTGAAAGACTAACCGGATATCAGAACGCGGCCTTGCCCCGTAAGGTTAATTTGTCTTATCTAGTCCTAAACCTTTCAAGGATGAAAAAATGACAGACAGCGCCCCCGCCCCCGCAAAAGATCCCGCCAAAGGCTTTCTGGGTTGGGTGGAACGGACCGGGAATAAATTGCCGGACCCTGTCTTCCTGTTTTTCTATTTGATTATCATTCTCGTGGTCATCTCGGTGATTGTTGCCTTAACGGGCGGTTCGGCGACATTGAGTAAAGATGTCCTTAGCGGGATGCCTGAGAGCCAGATAAAGAGATTTAAGATTGGCGCAGACGGCGTCATTCCCGCCATCAGCCTGCTCTCGCCCGACAATATTTCCAAGCTTTGGGTCGAGATGCCCAAAACCTTTACCC
>CALFWV010000034.1 GCA_937927825.1 uncultured Caulobacterales bacterium
ATCCTTGTTTAGGCGAAGGATTTCCTGCGAGGCTTCCTTGTCGGAAACCACATCACCTCGAACCCAACCTACCGCAGGATTTGATCGCTGCAGTTTTATGACACTGCGACTAACTTTAGACCCTAAATCCTCTGGAGTGAGCCAAAACCTACACATTTTCTTTTTCGCAAGCTCTTGGAAGTCATTTAATTTCCGAATTTGTTCAGGATCGGACTCACTTTTACCAACTTCGATCTTTGAAATGTCTTCGTGTAAAAATGCTATGATTGGCTTTGAAGATTCTAAAGCGTATCTATACTCCATTTCAGTATAACTCACGCCTTTATCGTTTGTTGAGCCATAACGCCCTGCCAAAATAAGAACGTAATAATCACACTCATCGATTACATTTTTGATAAGGCTCCATTGATCTTCATCTGCGGCGGGAAATAATTCCATTCCTGACGGGATACAATCTAGCTCTAGAAGTGCTTGAATAACTTCCTGCCTCTCCTCTCGGAGGTCCATATAAGTTGAGCTCACGAAAACTTGGTATTTTTTATCCATTGTGTTTTATGAGACAAGTCTCTTTCCGCCTCAAGATGCATAATGGATTTATCCACCCCCATGACCCAAACCTACCCCCTCAGCGTCACGCGCAATCGCGGCTGGTACGGTAAAGTCCGTAAGCTTGCCCTCTTTGCAAAAACCCCGCGCGGGCGCGTTCGGCTTGGCGAGGTTAAATCCGGCGAATCCGTTACTGTGAATGTTCCGCAGGATGCCACACAAATTTGCGGCAAGATGGATTGGGCGAAATCCGTCCCGTTGGACCTGACATTATTTAATGGCAGCGAGACGGTTTATGCGAATTTTTGGTTCACGCTGAACCCGCTGCGCCTGATGGGGATTCCGACCATGCCCTGTAGGATTGAAAGCCAGCCGCGCTAGGGGATCGCTTTTACACGTTTAGTGGAGACGGCAACGCCGCATTGATCGCCGCCACCGCGTCTCGCCCTTGCCTGTCCCCACGCCCTGCTGCATAGCCCCTCCACCCCATCTTCACCCGAAAGCCTCCCCATGGAAATTTTTGAAATCGGCCAAGTTGTCCGCCTTAAATCCGGCAGTCCCAAGATGACAATCAAGGGCCCCGATGCGGCCGCCGGCGAAACCGTCTGGGCGGTGCAGTGGATTGACCGGAACGGGAAATTACAAGGCGACAGCTTTCACGAAGACATGCTGGATATTTTCGTCCCCGCACAACGCGAGGAAGCCCCCCGCCGGGACCGCAATCGCGACCCCCGATTTCGTTAGGCCGATTTACCGCCCGGGCGCTGCGGCGCTGCCCGCGAGCAGCCCTCCGTCCAGCGTCAGCTCCGTCCCCGTCATATAGGCGGCTTCGTCACTGGCGAGCATCACGGCCACGGCTGCGACCTCTTCGGTCGTTCCAAAACGTTTCATCGGCGTGTCCGCGACAAAGCTCGCCATGCGCGCCGCGCGGTCCGGGCCATCACCCAGCATCGGCTCCCACATCGGCGTTAATATCGCAGCGGGGTGAATGCTGTTACAGCGGATATTAAGCCCTTCCTGCGCGCAATAGAGCGCAACGGTTTTGGAATGATTGCGAATGGCGGCTTTGGACGCCGCGTAGGCCGCCGCCCCCGGAATACCGACGAGGCCGGAGCGGGATGAAATATTGATAATCGACCCTGCACCCGCACGTCGCATGGCGCGAATGGCATAGCGGCAGCCCAAGAACGTCCCGTCCGTATTGACCCGGTGAACCCGCCGCCAATCCTCCAGCGCGGCCTGTTCAGGATCTTGCGGGGCGGGGCTCTCCTCGAACCCTGTGATGCCGGCATTATTTACGACGACATCTATTTCGGGATACTCTTTCGCCACTTTGTCCCATTGCGATTCATTGGCCACATCCAGAAAAACGGGAGTGCCGCCGAGACGTGCAGCTGTCTGTTTAACAGCGTTTAAATTTATGTCGGACAGGACGACATGCGCCCCTTCGCGGATGAAGCTGCGCGCAATCGCTTCGCCAATACCGCGGGCCGCGCCCGTGACGAGGCAGCGTTTATTCTGTAAACGTTTCATGAAATATCCAATGTGAGAGAACCGTCCCCAAGGGGGCCGCAGAAAATGTTAAATCGAAAATATCAGATTTAAATGTTCATCATCTCTCACCTAGCTAGGCTTTGGGTTAGCCGTATTTTGACCGTCAAGCAAGGCAGCATCATTTGAAATTCGCGCATTGACCAAATCCGGAGTCGATAGATCAACGCCTTCGATGACCGACGCCGTGAAAACCGTCTCATTGATTTTAAATAATGTGCCCATCAAATGCCGACGAATTGTCGCCGTTACTTTTGTGTTGGGAATGCGTTCCAGATAGGCCCACATCGTATATTCAAGGGCATAATCACCGGCATTGGTCATCGCCCATTCAAAGGGCTTATTCTGGTTGATTTTAATTTCGTCACTGGCTTGGCACGCCTCATAACTCCGCGTGAACATGTCGCCGATATTTTTCCGGAAGGCGGCAAGCTCTATCTCGCGCTCTTGCCGCGTCTCACTCAAAACAGGATAGCCGATATTATATTTAAAGGCTTGGCGAATACCGTCCGAGCTCGCGATACGGGACAGGTTATCGATGCGGCTTTGGATAAATTGCGTATTACGCAGCAAGGTGCGGTGATTATTTCGAACGTCATATAAAACCGCATAAATTAATGTGACCCGCGCAATAATGTATTCATTTGAATGACCATCGATGACGACGACATCTCCGTCGACCAGCATCTCGCTGTTGAGAATAATCAAACCGCTGACAATATCCGGAGCCCAAATAGAACTGGTAAAACCCAAAAATACGAGCAAAATTCCGATAATACCCGTTGTCTCCAGCAGGCTATCTGCGCCCCAAACCTCAATCAAAATATATACGACCGTCAAAACGATCATCGACAATAAGACAATATTGACGAGGCGAGAATTGTAAGATTCTACATAAGAAACTTTTCCGTCAAAGGTGCGGGATTTACCGAACCTTTTACGCGTGAAGGTCCCGCTGGCGCTGTAGATAAAAACCCCAGTATATATAACCATCAGGCTGATGCCGAGATTGCGTAAATAGCCGCCGCTATACCATTCAAAACTCTGCCGCATCGCAAAATCGACGATTTGCATGACAAGCACGAGTAAGTTTAGCGCCTGTGCGATTTTGATTTTCGTTTTATTATCTTGGTCCGGCGCAACGAGATTGATAATCGGCCGTGCGAGGAACAGTAAAATAATGTTCAAAAAGAACAGAAAGCTGACGACAGGATATTCCCCGGACGTCAGCTCAGTCCACAGTCCCGTCAAAAAATCCAAAGCACGTCCTCCCAGAAGGGTTTTGAACTATCACAAAATTACCCTCATGCCAGCCGGAAAGCTCATCAAATAAAGAGAGAGAGTTTTCTATTTACCGCATTGACATGACGGCAAAGCTGTTTCCATTAAGCTGACTTAACTTTGGGGGAGAAAAAATGAAAACTAAATTATTAGGCGTCGCCCTGGCGGCATTAATGGTAACAGCCTGCGCGGGACCGGTGTCGACACGGCCCGACCCAATCGCGTTAAAGAACGCAGTAAGCGACACGTCGGATAAAGGCGTGCTGGTCATGGACACGTCCGGCAATCTGGGCTGTGATTCCACGACAATCGGCCTGATGAGCGACACGGGGAAGTTTGTGAATTTAACCGATTACCGCGGCACAAAGGCCGGCCCCGCCGTTGGCGTTGTTGCGCCCGGTAAATACCGGATATTCTCCGGCCGATGTACGGTTCCGGGCTATTATCCCTCACAACTGCCAAGCCTGCGCATTTGGTTTGGAACGGTGGATGTCGAAGCGGGCGAAACTGTCTATGCGGGTACGCTAGATACGAATCGCGTTGACGTGAAGTCAAAATTAGAAGGCTTGGGCGCAGTCTGGGGCGCTTTGAATAATTTCTCGACAAAGAAACAATCCACCTATCTGACCTATGAGTTTTTGGATAAATCCAGTGAGTTAAAACAAACTATGCAAGGTGAAGAGCCGGATGCCGATATGGCCGATGTGGCGAACCGCATGGTTTATAAGCCGCCTCTTAAAATCTTAGACAAGGGCGAATATGAAGCGGCCATTCTGCGCGCCTATGCGCCGAACGCCGAAGGTAAAACGCCAACGAAAGATGAAGTTGACGCGCGGTTTGCAGATGAAATGAAGATTGCCCTTCAAAACAGCCTCAAGAAAGTGGCGGGTGAAATGGGCCTATCTGATGCCGAAATAGAGGATATGACGAAGACATAATTCGGGCGACAGGCCACGTGCGGCAGGGCAACCCTGCCGCCGTTCTCCGCCTCCCTTGCCGCCTGCGCCTGTGCGCTAGGTTTGACAATCTAGCTCCTGCGCCCTACGCGCCGCTTTTATAATGACCGCATTCGGTCACCCACGCTGCGCGGACCTTTCCATGAAAACTTTTGACGCCCTTGACTTGGCCGAGCCTTTGGCGCGCGCACTGGCTGACCTCGGCCATAAAACTCCCACGCCTATCCAAGCACAGGCCATTCCGCCCGCATTGGACGGACGCGACGTTATGGGCATTGCGCAAACCGGGACAGGTAAAACGGCCGGCTTCACCTTGCCGACGCTGACGCATATTTTCCGTGAAGATAAAGAGCCGCCAAAGCGCGGAACGCGAGTTCTTGCTCTGGCTCCGACGCGGGAGCTCGCGAGTCAAATTGCGGATAGCGTGCGCGATTATGGTCGTCACATGCCGCATCTCTCCGTCGCCTGTGTATATGGCGGCGTGCCCATTGCCCGCCAAATTAAACGCCTGTCGGGCGGGATTGACGTTCTTGTGGCGACGCCGGGGCGATTGATTGATCTACTCGACCGCAAAGCGATTAAACTGGACCAAGTTGAAATTTTGATTTTGGACGAAGCCGACCAAATGCTGGATATGGGTTTCATTCACGCCCTAAAGAAGATTGTAAAGACCCTGCCAAAGGACCGCCAAACGCTGTTTTTCTCCGCGACCCTCGCGCCCAAAATTAAAACTCTGTCCAAACAATTCCTGAACGATCCTGTCCACGTCTCGGTCACGCCTGCCAATCGCACAGCGGATAAAGTCGTCCAAAAAATGTTCAAAATGTCACGCGGAGATAAGCAAGACCGCCTGGCCGTCGAGCTGCTGCGAGAGAATGTCGGCCGCTCGCTTGTCTTTACCCGCACCAAACATGGCGCGGACCGCGTCGTTAAACGCCTCGCAAAAGTCGGCATCAAAGCCGTCGCCATTCACGGTAATAAAAACCAGAACCAGCGCACCCGTGCATTGGACGCCTTTAAGTCCGGAGACGTGCAAACCCTTGTTGCAACAGATGTGGCGGCACGCGGGATTGATATTCCCGACATTACCCATGTGTTTAATTTCGAACTGCCCAATGTGCCCGAACAATATGTTCACCGTATCGGCCGGACCGCCCGCGCTGAAGCCGAAGGCATTGCCATTAGCTTTGTTGCGACAGAACGGGATACGGACGAAGAAAAATATCTTCGCGATATCGAGAAACTTTTGAAAACGAAAATCCCGGAGGGCAAAACCGGTGACGGATTGCCGGCGCAACTCCGCGCCATGCGCGCCCGTCCGGCGCTGCCGAAAGCCGAAGCCCCAAAACAGGAAACGCGCCAAGGCCGGGGCAAATCCAAGAAGAAAAAGAAAGCACGTTTCAGCAAGAACCGCGAAAAGAAAACAGAAAATAAGTCCGAAACAAAAGGCGCGAGTCAAACACGCGGACGCGGTAACCCGTCCCGCGCGCTGCCCCGTGACGACGCGCCGAAACGCAACACCCCCAGCCGCGATGGTCGTAGCCGCAAAGCGCCAACAAAAGAGGGGTCAAAACCAAAGGACGGCGGGACGCCTGCGAAAATGTCCGGCTCTGCCCCGTCCGAAACGCGCGGACGGAAACAGACTCCGTCCACCCATCGGGGCTCCGGCGGGGACGGCGCGCCCAAACGAAGACGCAATAGAAGCGGCCGCGGTAAGCCGGGTGGAAACTCTAACTCTTAGCCGGACGCGTCGCCCAATAGATTAAACCGATAAGGGGGAATTGTAGCGCCACCCGGCCCCAAAGGGCGGCAGGACTGCTGACAGTCTCCCCGAAAGGAATTCCCGCCATCGCCATATAGATATTTGCAGGCAGTACGGCGAGCAGGAACAGGCCGAGCAACACGCCAACGCCGGGACGAAAATGCGGGCAGAGCAACATGACGCCCAATCCAATTTCCATCAGCCCCGTCACCCAGACGATGAGTTTTGGAAAGGGCAGACGCGGCGGGACAATCGCCGCAAAGCTGTCCACCGCGACGAAATGCATAACGCCCGCGACGACAAAAAAGAGCGCAAAGAACAGGCAAAGCGCGGTTTTGAAATGAGAGACCATGCCCCGCTCTAACGCGCTCTCTTGTTAAATTAAACCTATCTTGCGCCCCCTCGTCGCTTTCGCTATCCATTCGTTTTGCACGGACCGCGCCCCATGCCGCATTTCATCTCTCTCGCCGACATCTCAGCCGCAGATTTGCGCGCCATTCTTGATGACGCCCATGAGATGAAAGCCGCCCGTAAGGGTTTGCCAAAGGGTAAAACCGACCCGCGCCCCGCACTGAAGGGCGACACGCTGGCGATGATTTTTGAAAAAGCCTCGACCCGCACGCGCTTCTCATTTGAACAGGGCATGCGACAACTCGGTGGTAACTCAATTGTCGCAGGCGCGCAGGACATGCAGCTTGGCCGGGGCGAAAGCGTCGCAGACACGGCGCGCGTTCTCTCTCGCTTTGTCGATGCCGTTATGATCCGCTCTAACGCGCATCGCACCATTACGGATTTCGCAAACCAGGCAGATGTGCCCGTTATCAATGGTCTATCCGACCACAATCATCCCTGCCAAATCATGGCAGACCTGCTGACCTTGGAAGAGCGGGGCGTGACCCTGAAGGGCGCAGTCCTCGCTTGGATTGGCGACGGGAATAATGTGCTGTCCAGTTTCGTTAACGCAGCCCCAGCCTTTGGGTTCGAGCTCCGTATAAGCTCGCCGGAGGGCTACCGCCTCGAAGATAATCCAAAGACGCAAGGTCTTATCACAGCAGCGCAAGCCAAGCAGGCGAACATCCGGGACGGATTGACCCCTGACGCGGCTGCCGACGGCGCCGATGCCCTGATCACGGATTGCTGGGTATCTATGGGCGATACAGATAAGGCGGAGCGTCTGGCGGCGCTCGGCCCGTATCAAATCGATGCCGCGCGCCTCGCCCGCGCCAAAACAGACGCGATTTTCCTTCACTGCCTCCCGGCTTACCGGGGTCAAGAAATGACGACACAGGTGCTAGAGGGCGGCCAAAGCGCGGTTTGGGACGAAGCCGAGAACAGGCTCCATGCGCAAAAGGCGGTCATAAAATGGTGTTTAGGCGCGTAACTTAGGCGCGGAACCAAGGGCAACCAACATTCATCCTGCAAAATGTAAAAGGGTCGAGGTATTTAACCCTCGACCCATAAAAGCCTGCGCCCCTGCGGCTTTCTAAGTTGTTACACTTTTTTCGCTTTGTGAATCTTGTCACTTTGATAAAAAATTCTTTGTCAAAACGGGCCAAACGGTTAAGACAGGGCGTGCCCCAGACCTCAATTCGATATTTTACGCAAGTATTAAGTGTGATTTCAGAGTTTAATATCTCTGAGGGCGCATGTCTGGAATCAGCGGGATTGACCGAGCGCCCGACGACAGACCGGGTCAAGGCCGAACACATCGCGAAAATATTAAACTTCGCCGCCGAGGCGTTGAATGACCCGCAAATCGGCATCAAATGCGCATTTAAATATCCCGTTCTTCAATACACCCGCCCTGCAGAATTTTTGAAACTCTGCGCGAATATTCAACATGCAGCGGATGTATATAGAAACTACTGTCCGCTATTTCATACGGTCGGCGCCCCCACCGGCGTCCTGTCAGAAGGCGGAGTTGACCGAATGAAATGGGTGTCAAATATACCGCCAAACCAAAGCGAGATGTATCGTCAACTCATCGAATTAATTATGACGAATTTCGTGACGTCAATTAATTGGCTGGCTTGGAAAGTCCCTAACGCGGTGAGCTGCGTCCATATGGCCCATGCAGCGACCCTCCCCCTCGCCGAATATGAAGACTTATTCGAATGCGATGTGAAATTTGGCCAAACAGAATACGCACTCATTTTAGAGGATGGTGTCAAAACCACGCCATTCCCAACGGCTGACCGGGCTGCGCTCGCAAAGGTCTGCGTGGGTTTAGATATGGCCCTGAACGCCCTTTACGCCGAAGACAGCTTAATTGATCGAATCGAGTTCCAAATTCGGCGCTCACTGGAAAACGCAATTCCGCCAAATAAAAGCACCACAGCCGCAGCGCTGAAATTGAGCGAGCGATCCATGGCGAGGGATCTAAAAAATAGCGGCACGGGTTTTAAAGCGATTAAAAATCAAGTTCTTCAAGACTTGGCCGTCGCCAAACTCGACCAAGGCCTTCCTCTCATCGAAATTGCTCACACGCTCGGATATAACGATCAGGCCGCCTTTACCCGCGCCTATAAAAAGTGGTTTGGCCATACCCCGGGACAGCGCAATAAAGGGTAAGTTGGGCGAAGGTTAATGGCAAAGGATCGCGTTAACCGAAAGCCTGCACGCATTTAGTAGCCTTGCTGTTGAAACATACCCTGTTGGAACCACACATGACGTCGCGTGACGCGCCCGGCAATGTCGACATATAAAGGGGATAGAGCGTCGCTATCCTCATCTCAAAACCGCCTAATTCACCATAAAACCGCGGTTTCAAAAAACAAAATCCACGCTTTTCAAACCCATGATAAATTGGGCAAGTTCTTTCAGACATGGGACAGGCAAGTATACGTGACTGTTACCTTTTGTTTTCGAACGATAGGTTTGCTGCATTTTATCTTCGATAAATTGCGGTTGCTGGTTCTGAAGGGCGGTGTGTCTAGGTTGATTTGGTAACGCGGATTAATCGGGGCCGGAAAGCGCGAGCTGCACCCTCTGGAACGAGGGCAATCCAGTACGGCCGTTCTCCGTGAAGCACTGCTGCGTGGTCACTCCTGCGTAAAACACTTTTCATTTTGGTCTCCATCGCGGGGGCCGACCACGCAGGCGTCCCATTCATTCGGGCGCAAACGCATCTTCCGCGCCCTCATTTGGCGGCGGAGCCAAGAGGCGTGGGCGCTTTTCATACGCTTGTCATTCCGCAGTCCCATAAATGGCGTGCGGAATGGCCTCTCTAATCAATCCAAAAAATAGAAAACTATCCCATGCTCAGAGATACACCCCCACCCCTCACCGCTATGCAAAAGATTCAACTTGCCTCGGCCCGTCAGAAACTCCGTATCGACACCGCCAAAGCCAAGGAATTAGTAGAGGCCGTCGACCCGGACATTAAACTCAACCAATTCGGACGGCCCATTGTGGCCTATGCCGATATGCCGGAATTGGAAGAGGCTGACCAAACCTTGCTCGATATTGAATTTGAACGCCTTGCCTGCCCGCATTGGGCGGTGGCGAAATATCGTCCCGGTTTTGGCCCAAAAAATGAGACGCGGAAATTATCCCGTGACAGTTGGTATTTTTATGACACGGGTCAGACCATTCTCCGCGCTGTGTTAAAGGCCGTTATTGATGAAACCTTTCCGGATTTCCTTGAAAAGCTGTCCGATGAAACTTTTAATATGGGGCAGGCATTGGGCGGCTTAATTGCTTATTTAACGCTGGAAGATGACGCCAAAATGGAAGCCGCCATTTTACACCGCACAACGGTCGAAAAAATGAATGCTAAAAATCAGGTCGAGTTGGCCGAAATCCGCAAGGGCCTAGAGAAGCGCTATAAGGCCATTTATGAACGCAATTTGGAGCGGGATAATAAACCCGTTTAGCCCGGTGGGATTAAAAGGTCTCCATGTGAACGTCATAGGCCTTGCGCCAATTTTGAGACTCTGCATTAGTTATAACATTGCGAAAGCTATCCTGCCGCAATCCCCCTCTTTGCTCAACGGAGCCTGCCTTGCGCCTAGTCCTCGCCGCCCTCATTCCACTTCTTACCCTCGCACTGCCGAGTCTTGCCGCTGCGCAATCCGCTCCAACACACTCAGCCATGACATATGATCCGTCGCGCAATGTGTTCACTATGGCTCCAACAATTGACAAGGTTACCCCGGGCGTCGTGTCGATTTCAACGGTTGAAACCGAAGCGGGCGACGGCAGCACAATCGGCGGGATTGGATCGGGCGTAATTATCGATGCAATCGCGGGGCTCGTCCTGACGAATAATCATGTCATTAAAGACGCCAAATCCATTACCGTCATCTTGTCTGATAAGCGGCGATATCGCGCGACAATTCGCGGACAAGACCCGGAAACCGATCTCGCTCTGCTGGAAATTGAGGGAACAAATTTAACGGCGCTGAACGTCGCCGCATCGGACGATGTAAAAGTCGGCGATTTAGTGATTGCCGTCGGCAACCCGTTCGGCCTGACGCATAGTGTCAGCACGGGGATTGTATCGGCCATTGGCCGCACGGATGATAATCCGCTGGGGTATTCTGATCTCATCCAAACGGACGCGGCCATTAATCCCGGAAATTCCGGCGGCGCGCTGGTCAATTCCGCGGGCGATTTAATTGGCATTAATTCCGCCCTGATATCGAAGGAAAGCGGCGGCGGGGGGATTGGTTTCGCAATCCCCGCCCATACGTTCCGCGCGGTCTCGGCGCAGCTGCAGGTTTACGGCGAGGTCACGCGCGGCTCTTTGGGCGTTCTCATCACGCCCGTGACGCAAGACGCGCAGGCGCGGTTGAACCTGCCGCATCTGAACGGCGCGCATATTGTAGAGGTCACGAAAAACGGAACCGCGTCTGTCGCCGGTTTGCAGGTCGATGATGTGGTGACATGGTTTGGCGGACGCGAGATTGGGAATAGTTCAGACCTGCGTTACGCCGTGGGATTGGTGCGGCCAAATTCCGCCGCGAAACTGACCTATTTCCGCGATGGCATCACATCGGAAATGGACATCATCGTCCGCGAAAAGGGGTATCTCAGCACGGCAAGTATTGATGTCGCAGAGGAAAACCTATCCGAGACCACGCCGGGCAATTAGCGCACCAAGATAGCGTCGCACATCTCTATGGCAGCTTTCAGAACCTCGGCAATGCTCATCCCCGTTGTGTCAAGCAAATGGGCGTCTTCTGCGGGTTTTAACGGCGCGGCGGCGCGGGTGCTGTCCCGGGTATCGCGCTCTTTTAATTGCGCCAAAACATCGGCGACTGACAGGGTTTCACCGTAACCTGTCAGTTCGGCATGACGGCGGCGGGCGCGTTCTTCCGGCGAGGCGGTGACATAGAGTTTTACATCGGCGTCCGGGCAGATGACCGTCCCGATATCGCGCCCGTCCAACACGCCGCCTTTGGCCGCAAAATCGCGTTGGAATTTAAATAATGCGGCGCGCACATCGGGGTGGACGGAAACTTTTGACGCCGCCGCGCCGATGGGGCCGGATTTAAGAATAGGGTCCGCCAGATCTTTGGCGGAAATGCGTTTCGCGGCGTTCGTGCCGTCACTGGAATTGGAGACATCACCGCCCGCATCAAGAACTCGTTTCGCCGTCGCGCGATACAGCTTGCCCGTATCGAGATATGGCAGGCCGTAATGCGCCGCGAGGCCTTTACCCAGTGTGCCTTTGCCGGATGCAAAGGTTCCGTCTATCGCAATTACCGTCACGAGATGTCTGCGCCGAGGTCACGCATCAGCTCAAAAAACGTCGGAAAGCTCGTCGCAATCATGGAGGCATCATCAATGGAAACGGGCGCATCAGCCACACAACCCAAAATCAAAGCGCTCATAGCGATTCGGTGATCATGGTGCGTTTGAACCAGCCCGCCGCCGGGCACGGCCCCGCCCGTCACTTTGAGACCGTTCTCCAGTTCTTCAACCTTAACGCCATTCGCCTGCAGCAGCTCAGCCGTTGCGGAAATACGATCGCTTTCTTTTACACGCAGCTCTCCGATGTCGTCCATAATGGTCGTGCCGGTCGCAACAGCGGCCGCAACAGCCAAAACGGGATATTCATCAATCATGGACGCGGCGCGTTCGGGCGGCACAGTAATCGCATGAAGTTTGGAATATTTAATATGAATATCGGCAATGACTTCACCGCCAGATTTGCGGAAATTATCAGCTTGGACATGACCGCCCATTTCGGTCAGGCACTCGAACAATCCCGTCCGGGTCGCGTTCATCATCACGTTCTCGACGATAATGTCAGACCCAGGCGTAATCAGCGCAGCCACAATTGGAAACGCCGCAGAGGACGGATCTCCCGGCACGTTCACTTTGGCGGCTTTCAAGGCAACCGGCCCATCGAGTTTTATGACATCTGCGCCATTTCGTTTTGTGACCTCGACCTTTGCTCCAAAAGCGCGCAGCATATTTTCGGTATGATCGCGTGTGGGGATAGGTTCCGTTACCGTCGTGACGCCCTGAGTATTCACGGCGGCCAACAGCACAGCGGACTTCACTTGCGCAGAGGCAATTGGCGGCGTGTAGCTAAGCGGAGTCAACTTTCCATTGCTTTCCAGAGTGACGGGCAGCCGCCCGCCCTCTTGCGATGCGGCGCTCACGCCCATTTCTCGCAAGGGGTCCAAAATGCGTTTCATGGGGCGCGAAGACAGCGACGTATCGCCGGTAAAAGTTGCGCGGATTTTATAGCCGGCGCAGGCGCCCATAATCAGTCTCACGCCCGTTCCCGCATTGCCGCAATCCAATTCCACCTTTGGGGTTTGCAATCCGGACGCGCCGCAGCCTTCAACCGTATAAGCCCCGTCGCCCGTTTTAGTGATAACCGCGCCCAGGGCCTGCATGACAGAGGCCGTCGACAAAATGTCAGCGCCTTCCAAAAGTCCCGTGACGTGAGTCGTCCCTTCGGCCATCGCACCAAATATCATAGATCTGTGACTGATGGATTTGTCTCCGGGGGCGCGGGCGGTGCCGGAAAGGGGTTTGGATTTGCCTGACGAACTGCGCATGACGGGTGAGCGCCTCCATTGATTGTTGACTCACATAAGCCAAACGCTAAGAGGCGCGGGTCTCGCAAATTCATACGCCCACCGCAAGCGTTTCTGCAAGACATCACGCAAGGCATGAAGAAGGTGTCCAACATGGCAAAAGTAGATATCGGCACAAAACGGGTTTGTCCTGAATGTGAAGCTAAATTCTATGACCTGACGCGCAATCCGGCCATTTGTCCGATGTGTCAAAACAGTTTTGATCCCTCGGAACTGGACCCGAATGTCGTCCTGCCAAATGCACCGCTCAAGCCGCAAACCTCCAAAAATGACGATGACGACGATGATGACATCGAAGACGCGGTCGAAGTGGATGAAGATGACATCGACGAAGAAGAGCAAGCGGCGAAGGAGCTCGAGCTTGACGGCGATGACGCTGCTATCATTTCCGGCGGTGTCGGCGATGATGACGATGACAAACCTGAATTTGACGGCTTCTCAACTGATGAAGACTAAGATGAAGACGCCGCGCTCGTATCGGATGAAGATGAAGCCACATTGCCGCCGGGCGTTGAAGATGACGATGATGAGGAAGAAATCGAGATTTGAGCGAACTCGCGGGCTGGTTTATATCGACCCGCAAAACGCGCTTGCCACGCCCCGCGCCGGGCGTTAAACGGCGCGACCAAACTACGGTTGGCTCAACTGCGGCCATCCGTGCCGAATGGATTTCATTCGGGGCCTTAGCTCAGCTGGTAGAGCGCTTCGCTGGCAGCGAAGAGGTCAGGGGTTCGACTCCCCTAGGCTCCACCATTCTCCCCTCACAAAAGGTCACCGAAATTTCATCCTACCGCCCCGTCCTGTATCTTGCATTGCAGCGGTAGCGCAGGCAGGAAACGGCTATGAAAACTGTTCGGGATCTTAAAATTGCAACACTCGGCGCGGGCTATGTTGGCCTCGTGACCGGTGTGTGTTTCTCTGACTTCGGCTATAGCGTCACTTGCGTCGACAAAGATATTCGCAAAATTGATCAGTTGATAGCCGGAGAGATGCCGATATTTCAGGACGAGCGGATAGGATCTAAATATCTCGCGCCCGGTCCCGGATATGGAGGATCTTGCTTTCCAAAAGATACGAGGGCCCTTCTGGATATTGCGAAGAAAGCTGGCGTCCCGTCGAGAATTGTGGAGCAAGTCATTCATGTAAATGATGCCCGGAAACAATCTATGGCCGATAAGGTCATCGCGCTTTGCGGAGGGTCAGTGAAAGGGCTGACCGTCGCGATGCTGGGGTTGGCCTTTAAACCTGATACGGATGATGTCCGTGAAACGCCCGCCTTTCCAATCATTGAAGCATTACAGAAAGCCGGAGCAAACATTCGCGCTTTCGACCCGGAAGCCATGGACGAATCCAAGGACCAATTATCGGATGTGACCTATGCTCAGGACGCCTATGACTGCGCGCGCGGCGCAGATGTTATCGTTCTCGCAACGGAATGGGCCCAGTTTCACAATCTGGATTTCAATTACCTCGGCGAAATTATGACAGCCCGCAGATTTGCTGATTTGAGAAATGTTTACGCGCCCGAGGACGTCCGCAGCCATGGTTTTGACTATGTGAGTGTCGGGCGTGCCTAAACCTCAAGCATTCCTGTCGATTTCCAGGGAATTCGACGTCTCACTTATTGAAAAGCGATAAAACCTCCCCTACGTCTATAGGAATAATAGAGACGAAGAGGGAGGAGCTTCAGAATGTCGACATTCGAAACACAAATTGAAAAATCCAAGGCCGAAGTGGCAGAGGCGCAAAGCAAGATTGCCGAATTATCCGCGCGGATTGATACAGCGCGCTCTAAAATGAGCCAGGGCACAGATATCTCGTTGGATATCGAAAATGCATCCTTGGACGATGTGCACGCGCATTCCGATTTGATGAACGCGAATATCGCGGAGCTCATCATGGGGCTCGACGATGTGACGGCTGGGTTTTCCAAAGACTTTGACGGTTTGCGGTCCAAAACGGGCTGGGAAAAATTTGTCGGTATATTCTCAAAACAGCGGGCTGAAAGCCTGCGCGCGGAACGTGTGCGAGCCGCATCCATTGAGGATAAGCTGCAAGACCTCATCGCGAAATCCAATACGATTCAAGCCATGCTGCAAGAGCAGCTAAATGAGTTGGGGCATCATAAGAATAAGGTTGAAGGCAATCTGCAAAAGACACTCGTCGACCGCGAAGCCGCTGTGACTGTGCTGGAAGAAATTAAAGGTGAAATCCAAGCTCTCGACCCCCAGATCATTGAGCTGGAGGGTAAGCTCGCAGTTGTCACTAAACCAAAAGAGCGTGCCCAATTGGAAGCCGAAATGGCCAAAATGAATGCACGTCATAATGAATTGGCACAGTTGGAACAGGTCAAAATTTCGGAAAGCCAAACGCTGGAGCGTTATATCGAAAAAGGGAAAACCTGGATGGACTCGCTCCAGAACCAAATTGCCACGCAAATGGTGCTGCTGAACAAGCTCTCAACGGACACCAAACAACGTGTGGTCCTATATGATGCTTTGTCAAAGTCATTAAAAACGGCACAACAGCAAGATGTCGCGCATAAAATCAATGAAATTGGCGTCGCCACAGATAAGGAAGCACAAGTTGCGATGGCCGCCATTGGAGCCGCGACAAATTCTAAAATGGCTGAAATGATGGAAGCCCATGAGGACCATATCGTCTTTGCCCGCAAGGTTCTCGAAGAAAAAGTCAAAGCTGACGAACGCTTCGCGCGCCGCTTTGAGAAAATTGTCGAGAAGCATGATGCAAATGCCTACGGCGAAGACTCTCTCGGAACGACGGGAGGCCCGGCCTAAGGTGGACTTGTCCTATACGCACCGCGTGCTCGATAGCGCGCGGGCGACTCGTCGATATTTTGCTAAGTTTGAGCGTATCATGACGCATCTGCGTTCTGTTGCGACGCTCTCATCCAATGAAGGCCTAATCAGTGAAGCTGAGGAGACGATTCTCAGCCAATATCTAGGTGATTTGAACAACAGCTTCACCGCCTTATCTTACAAATATCTGATGACAAACCGCGCAGCGGATTCGGGCAAGATGAGCATTGATAAAACGGAGTCCGGCTTCCCGGTCTTTTCCGAAATCATTCAGCTCGCCGCCGATTCGACGCAGGCGAAGAAACATCTGAAAAGTTTGCCGGAACAGGACCGACTGAAAAAGGATATGGTCAATCATATTCTGACGGAAAGGTCCGCCCCGACAACGCTGCAATATGCCTTGGCGCAACGAATATATTACGAAACACTGGTGAACGAGAATTTATTTTTGTCGCAAAACCATCCGCAAATCATGTGGGTTGGAAAAGACCTCCAGCGCAAGAAACGCCGCTATATCATTCATTGGGCATCCTATGATTCAAAGACGAATATTCCGGTCGTCTATCTGATGGTGGTAGATGATACCGCCAATCGCGCCCTGCCCCATGACGAACGCCGCTGGCCGCGCGTGCAGGATGCGTTGATGGCGCAGGCCTTATCTGAGCTGAAACTTCTGACCATCGCTAAAGGTTTTGACGAAGATTTTGACGGACTGCATCCGAAAAGCCTGAGACGGTTTCATCTGGGTCCAATGCACAGCCACGCTTTTACCGAACAACGCGGTCCCATTCGCGAGGTTCTCGCCAACGCCATCGGCGAAGAAGGCTTGGATTGGGCCCTTGCATGGACAGTTGAATCTTTGATTTCGAATGGCCAGGAATGGAAGAAGGTCGGCGTTTTCAAACAAGCGCCGCGCGAAGTTTATAAACTCGACGCATTCAATATGTCCGGAAAACTGGACGGTGTGACCGATATTACCCGCGCGCTTATCCTGCCACACCGTGCGTTTCAGGTGATGGAAGAAAAGCATGCAGACGATTTTGCGGGTGTCCGTAAATATGTCGTTGGACAAAACGCCAAAATTTTAAGCTACACTTAGGGGGAATGACATGTCTAACGCGTCTGACCTGATGGAAATCAAAGAAACTGCAATCCGCGAGAAAGTCCCGGCCGCGCAATCTATGCTCGACGGATTTGACCATACGCCGCGCCTTGCGAAGGCCAAAGATATTGAGACCGTCGCGTCTAAATCCCCGGGCATTGGCGGATCGCGCCGCCGGTTCCGGTCTACGACTCCGGGCTTGGTAACGGCCTCCACCGCGCGCGCGGAAGGCGTCAATATCATCGCCCGCGTTGAAGCGACCGACGCCGATGACGCGTTAATGAGCCCGGTCCAAGCTGGCGTATTACACGGCCTGCGCCGCGCGCTCGCGACGGCATTAGCGGTTGTCGACCAATATTCTGACGCCACGGGATTATCGGCGCTGATGAAGGCTAACTTAGAAGGCAAATTGCCGGCGTCCAAACAGACGGAGTTCAACGAATCCCTTGCCGCCAGCTCTGTCATCGCGCTCCACGTCTTTGCCAATATGGC
>CALFWV010000035.1 GCA_937927825.1 uncultured Caulobacterales bacterium
CACTTTAGGAGGGGTTTGCTTGTATTTGTCTTTCCAAATATCAAAGAGGGAAAATTGACTGAAACGACTTGACCGTTTCAGTTCCTTGAAAATCGATTCCACAATCGATTTGTCTGCGTTACCTCTGACACGCCCCGCAGAAAAACGAACTGCGTCCGCTCTGCACGATCCGCTTAATTGGCGCGGCGCAGGTTCTGCAATCCTCCCCCTCGCGGCCATAGACGTCGAAGCTGTGTTGGAAATAGCCGAGCTTGCCGTCTGTATTGCTGAAATCCCGCAAGCTACTCCCACCTGCTTCAATGGCGGCTGCGAGGACGTCTTTAATATGTCCGGCGAGGGCGTCCGTTTCCGCGACCTTCAACCGGCCCGCCGCGCGGCGCGGGGAAATGCCCGTGCGGTAGAGCGCTTCGCAGACATATATATTGCCGAGCCCTGCCACGACACGTTGGTCGAGCAGCGCAGCTTTGATTTTGGACTTCTTACCTTTCAGGGCCGCGCGCAAAACGGGACCGTTAAAGCTATTCCCCAAAGGCTCTGGCCCGATATGGTCGAGGCGGTAAGGCTCATCCACACCGACCAATTCCATAAACCCGAATCGGCGCGGATCGTTAAAGGTAATGATCGAGCCGTTTTCCATCTCAAACACAACATGATGATGTTTTGGGTTGGCAGCATGTTCATGGGTGAAATCGGCGAGCTTTGAATCGCCCTCAATAATGAACCGCCCGCTCATCCCGAGATGCATAAAAAGCCGCTCTCCGGAGGATAGCTTTGCCTCCAAAAATTTCGCGCGGCGGGACAGGTGCGTCAGGGTCTGCCCCTGAACGCGTTCAATAAAATCGGGCGCAAAAGGAAAGCGCAAATCCGGACGGTTCAGCGTGACCTTAGCAAAGACTGCGCCTTCCATAACAGGAGCCAGCCCCCGCCGAACAGTTTCAACTTCGGGAAGTTCCGGGATATTTGCCTCCAATCTCGCCTCTCCTGGTTGTTTTGAAAAAACAACCAGGAGAGGGATATCTCTTTTAAGCTTTACCCGTGCTCACGGCGACCATGGCAGCTCGCAAGGTGCGGTCGCCGATTTTGAAACCCGTTTGCATGACGGTGGCGACATTGCCTTTATCTTCATCTGACGGAATATTCGCGACAGCCTGATGGACGTTGGGATCGAATTTTGAGCCTTGCCCCGGAACGGCCGTCACGCCGTGACGTGCCAGGACGGCCATCAGATCTTTCTCAGTCAGCTCAATACCTTCGACGAGGTTCTTGGCATTTTCGCCCAGTTCAGATTTATCCGTGCCTTCAAGCGTCGACAGCGCGCGCGAGAGATTATCGTGAACCGACAAGACATCATTGGCGAAACGTTCAATACCAAAGACCCGCGCGGCGGCGACTTCTTTCTCCGATCGGCGTTTGACATTTTCCGCTTCGGCCATGGCACGCAGGGCTTGGTCCTTGAGCGTCGCCAGTTCCAATTCCAGCTCTTCAATCCGCGCGACGGCGGCAGCGCCTGCATCCGGCGCGTGTTCCGCATCCTCTTTTGCATTGTCTTTGGCCGTGTCTTTATCCGCCTTCGCCGCCGCTTTCAGAATATCATCCGCAGCAGCAGAGGCGGCGGCCCGGCGCTTTTGTTCGGACTTTTCAGAATCAATCTCTTTCATGAGGTCGTCCCACTCATCCTTTGGGGCAACTTCCGGCGTATCTTTTTTATCAGCCATGTCTCGTCTCCAGTCTCATATTCGGCGCACCTAACGTTGTAGAAGGCGGCCCAACAATTGCGCAGTGTAATCCATCATCGGAATGACCCGCGCATAATTTAATCGTGTCGGGCCAATCACGCCCAACGCTCCCAATATGTTCGACTGCCGATCGCGATATGGCGCAATCACAACAGACGATCCCGACAAAGAGAATAAAGGATTCTCAGAGCCGATAAAAATCTTTACCCCGTCGGCATGTTCGGCGCGGTCCAAAAGGTCGATAAGCTCTTCCTTCCGTTCCAAATCATCGAAGAGTTGACGGATGCGCTCCACATCGGTTCGGGCCTCTAAATTGTCAAGCAGGTGTGACTGTCCGCGCACGATTAAACTGCGTCGTGATTTGTCCTCCGGGGCAGACCATTGCGCGAGACCTTGCTCAATCAGTGCCGCTGCGGCTGCGTCAATCTGGGCTTCTCCAGCGGCAATTTCGGCGAGAACGTCGGCGCGGGCTTCGGACAGGCGGCGCCCTTTCAACCGCGCGGATAGGAAATTCCCTGCGCGCTCCAAACTATGCGGCAATACCCCGGCAGGCCGCGCCATGATGCGGTTCTCTACCGCACCGTCTTCATGCACTAAAACAACCAGCGCTTGATCGCCGTCCAGATTGACAAATTCAACGTGGCGTAAGGCGCGCTCCGACGCATTGGTCTGTGGTGCCAGGACCAACCCCGCGCCGCCTGCTAAACCCGCCATCATGGCTGACGCTTGCTGCATCAACGCCTGAGGGTCGGCCCCTGCGGCGGCGAGCTTGCTCTCCATGCGATTTTGGTCGGCTTTGCCGAGATCTCCGATTTCCAATAAGCCGTCAACGAAGAGTCGTAATCCAACCTGTGTCGGCACTCGGCCCGCACTGACATGCGGACTGGTCAACAGGCCATAACGGGCCAATTCGGCCATGACAGAGCGGATAGTGGCAGGTGACAGCGACCGCCCTTCGGACAGCGCCAAAGTCTTGGACCCCACAGGTTGCCCGGACTCCAAATAGCTTTCGACAACATCCCGAAATATATCACGGGACCGCGCGTCTAGGTCAGAGAGGGTAAATGTAGGGACGGAGGACATGTTCTCACCCTAACTAGTATGACGGTGTCTTCGATGAAACAGGTTTGACTGTTTTTATATTAAACCTGTCTCAGGCCGTTTTGTATTAATCCAGATGCTTTTCAAACAACGCGTCACTGGCTTCCAGTAACTTCTTTCTGGATATCGGAAGAGATAGATTATGATCGTCGTTCTCTAGCAAGATGATTTTATCAGACTGTCCAATTCTCTTCAATGCTTTAGCCATCACTTCAGATTGTTGCACGGGGACAGTCATGTCGTCGGTTCCGTGTACCAGAACTATTTCGGCTTTAATTTTTGAAGCGTTTTCAGCGGGGGACTGTTTAATCAGTCTTTCCTTATCAGCATTTCGATCGCCAATAATTTTCCGCCAAAACTTAATCGCGCCACTATTGTTCCCTGTTCTTGCTATTTCAAATTTCAGAATATCGCGGATATCGGAAACACCGTTCACCGAGAGCGCGCATTTGAACATGTCCGGCTCTATAACAGGCAAAGCTAAAGCTTGGTAGCCGCCGTAACTTGCCCCCGTGACACATATCTTTTCGGGATTAGCGATGTTTAAGCTGATAAGGTTTTTTACGCCATCTACTGTGTCGTTCAGCATCCCTTCGCCGAACTCACCATAACCCTCTTTTTCGAATTCATACCCAAATCCGGTTGACCCTCGAAATTGGGGTTTGAAGACGACATAGCCCTTGGCGGCAAGATATTGTGCCCAGAAGTCAAAGTCAGCCGTATCTCGGGCGACGGGTCCGCCATGCGGCATCACGACCATAGGCATAGCGCCGCTGGTCTTGGTTTTGCCGGGCGGCAACGTAAGGTAAGCGGGAATTTTCAGCCCATCGCGCGCGCTGTAATCAAGTCTAATTGTTTGCGCGATTTCATTCGGAGCCAGTTCCGGGTATCTCCCTCCTAGGGACTCAATTTTCCCCTTACGAGGTTCCATCAAATAATATTCTCCGGCGTTGCCCGAGCTTTGAGCGAAGAGAGTGACCATTGAGTTATCTTTGGTTTTGGACAAAATCGTAACATCCATGCCCTTGAGGGCTCTTTTGGCTTTTCCGTGCCAAGACATGTAAGGTTCTGCTGTATAAATATCTCTTGATATGTCGTCTGTATATCTAACCCCAATTAACTCGTTTGTTGCCGAATTGACGAGTGGGAAATAGTCATATCCGTCAGGCACATTTGCATTTACGGTAAAGGGGGCGCGTACACCCGTCTTTGGATCAATTGTAAAAAGGGAAAGTCCCGTTTTTTCCGTTTCCTGCATGATGACTTTACCGTTAATCATCGAAAACAGATATTCGGTTCGGTTCTCTTTTGTATCAAAACTCTTGTCGTAAATGACTTTTTCAGTTGTGCCCTCGCCAAAGAAAACTCTGTAACGTCCTGACCCGCCATCATATTCTTCGCGGACGAGTAGTCTTTCGCCATCGGGGGAGAAAGACATAGCCCCGGACCTTATGGAAACGATGCGTTCCAGAGCTTCTTTACCTGTATCCAGGTCAACCCGGTATTGACGTTGTTCGACTTTACCTTTGTACTCACCAAAACTCATGAGAACGTGTTGGGGGTCATTTGGTAAGTTATGTACCAGCCCACCGCCGCCAGTGACACGGTAAGACTTACTTTTGATTCTATCGTCTAACAGGATAGTCGATTTCTCTGTTTCCACATTATAAGAAATCCAGCGGGAATAAAGCGTGCTGTAGCTTTTCATTTTGCCGAGCCCTTTTCCGCGAATACGCGCAAGAGATACAATATGTTTATTGCTCGCCCAGCTAATTGTTTTCATAATGCTGTTTTTAGGTGGCAGCATGATAATTGTCTTGGCGTCGGGATTTTCCAAATTATACACAAAAATCGCTTTGTCGCCGGCATAGGGCGCAATCATTGCGATACGTTTCCCATCGGGTGAGATTCTGACTGACGCTGTTCTTGGGAGTTGAGCATATACGTCGATATTAGGGGCGGCGTGTGCGCTTAGACCCGGGATGCAGATCGGGGCGATACTTAAAACGGCTCCTGCAATGACTATGGGCAAGTGTCGTGCAAATTTCTGAATGGACAATGCAATCTCCTGTTTTGATTTTATATTCAACCTTTTTGAGAGCAAAACAAGTGGACTTTCCTTTTAAGGAGGGATCTTCTTAGGAGACTATATTCCGAAATTGACGCTCATGTAGGGGCGGAGGACATATGGGCCTTATGTGTGGACAACGCGCAGAGGTTTCAATAGCGCGTTTGACGAAGCTATTGGCTTTCTCCAAACATAAGCTCAAGATAATGAGCTGCAACACAGGATCGACCTATGGCAAATGCACCGCGGAACATCGCCGTTATCGGCTTGGGGACATTTGGAAAATCCGTTGCGCGCGAATTGACCCGTGTGGGCGACCGCGTTCTGGGAATAGATATTAATCCTGCGCGTGTGGCGGATATGGCCGACGAATTGGATGCGACCTTACAGGCGGATACATCCGATCCGAAGGCTGTGGCACAATGCGGTTTGGATGCCTTCACCGCAGTCGTTGTCGCCATTGGCCGTGTGATGGATGCCAGCTTGCTGACGGCCTTGAACCTGCAACGCGAGGGTCACACGCATATTTGGGTAAAAGCACAATCCGATACGCATGAAACTTTGTTGCGCGCCATTGGCATTCAGAATGTGATACAACCCGAAGGGTTTTATGGCCGCCGCCTTGCACAGGTCTTGCACAACCCGCTCGTGAGGGACTTCTTATCTTTGCCGGATGATCGCCTGATTGCGCAAATGAATGTGCCCGGTCATTTAGTCGGCGACTCTTTGGAAAGTTTAAAGCTGCGCAAAAAATTCTCCGTCAAATGTGTCGGCATTGCCCGGGACGGGGATATGCATATCAACGGCTGTGAGCAAATTGATTTGAGGGCGGGGGACGACGTCTTAATCTATGGAACACGTTTAGATTTGCGCCGCTTCGCGGATAGTCTTTAGTTAGCCTATGCGCGCCAAAACACTTTCCATTCCTGCCATATTGGCGCTAACATATTTGACGTGGATTGTTGTCGGTGCGGGCCTATTGCTTTTGCCTTGGTCTACGCCCGATGCCGGGATGGGCTTGTCCGATGCGTTGTTTACCTCGACCTCCGCCGTGACGGTCACCGGTTTAGTTGTCTTGGACACCTCCGCAGAGCTGACACGTTTTGGGCAAGGTGTTCTGATGCTGTTGATACAGCTTGGCGGAATGGGGCTCATGACCTTTGCCGTGTTGGTTTTGTCGTCCTTGGGGCGGGCGGTTGGTCTAACTCATCGGCGGTTTTTGCGTGAGGAAATGGGCTTGGAAAGCTTTGGCGGCCTCATAGACTTGGTCTGGCTTATCTTCCGGATTGTCCTGGTTGTCGAACTTGTCGGGATGGCCGTCTTGGCCTTTGCCTTTGTTCCGGAATATGGTTGGGCAGATGGATTATGGCATGCGGCTTTCCACTCGATTTCTGCTTTCAATAATGCTGGATTTTCAACCTTTCCGGATAGTCTGATGTCTTGGGTTGGAAGTCCCTTAGTCATTTTCACAATAAGCCTGCAGTTCATGGTGGGCGGATTGGGCTTTGCGGTATGGGCTGATTTGTTTTCGAAACCCCACCTCGGGAAATTGTCCCTACACACAAAAATTATGATTTGGGGAACTTTGGGATTGGTTGCGGTCGGCGTTGGTGGGTATGCGGCTTTGGAGTGGACAAACCCGGCAACCTTGGGAGGTTTGGACGGGGTCGGCGCAAAATTACAAGCAGCCTGGTTCGAAGGCGTCACGCCCCGTACCGCTGGATTTAACAGTCTCGACACAGCCGGCATGCGCGATGCGACGACCTTATCAACGATGGCTTTAATGGTGATTGGCGGCGGGCCGACATCAACGGCGGGAGGGATTAAGGTGTCCACGGCTGTTGTGCTCTTGCTCGCGACATTGGCGTTTTTCCGCCATTCAGGGCGCATGAATGCTTTTGGTTATTCAATTGGCCCTGCGGCGGGGATGAAAGTCATGGCGCTGCTGTGTATTTCTGTGTTTGTGATTTTGACCGGGATGTTCATCCTTGTGGCGACGCAATCAGCCGACTTTCTGGATGTCATGTTCGAAGTCACATCGGCATTTGGTACAGTTGGTTTGTCCCGGGGTCTTACGGGAGAGTTAGATGACGTCGGGCGGGCGGTCATTGTCGTAATTATGTTCTTGGGCCGGGTTGGGCCGCTGACGCTTGGAATATTTATGGCGTCAAAAATCCCGCCCCGTGTTCAATTGCCGGAAGGCGAAGTCTTCTTGGGATAAGTCCTGATGGGGTTGGCCCGGCGCGCCTAAATCTTCGCAGTCACGGCAATCGCCGCGCGGCAGCCGCCCTTGATAACCGCAGATAACCCGCGGTAGAATGGGGCGTCTTGGGCGCCGCCTTCTATGGCTGTGTCGCGGTGGTGCAGCTCGTCTTCGCGAAACTCCAGAAATGTCGCCGCGAGTTCCGGCTCTTCATCTTTGCAGGCCTCGGCTTGTTCGGCGTAATGTTCTTCGATCACGGTCTCGACGGCTTCGGTGCAGGCGTGGGCCGCTTTTTCGCCCATGAGCGCCGTGACCACGCCAAGGCCGTAGCCCGCGACGTTCCAGATTGGCGTCATGGCGGTGGGGCGGACATTGCGCTCGACCAGCAGCTTATCGAAAGCGTCCAGATGCTTCTGCTCTTCCGCTTCCATTTCGGCGAGCGTGTCGGCCATGGGACGTGTGGCGGCCTGGCGGCGGAACACGGCTTGCTGGCCGCGGTAAATCGCGACAGCCCCATATTCGCCCGCATGGTCCACGCGTAGCATTTCGGCAATTCTTGGATTTGTTTTCTTCATGACTTACGCGATGTAGCGACCCACACCGCGCCAATCAAGGAGACTGCGGCATTCCATCCCGCCATGCTTAGGCCGAGGAAATGCCAGACCGCCTCACTGCAAGCCGGCGGGCGAACGGGTTCGCTGAGAAACCCCAGCGGATTATCCGGGTCAACTTCGGGAATGAATGTAGACCCGGCCGCGCAGGATTTCGGCCCTTCCAAGACGCCATATTCCACCCCGACATGCCAAGCCGCAAGGCCAAAGCTTACCAACAGGGCGAGCGCGACAGCCCAGCGCAGCATTTCCGCCGCCTCAATGCCCACTGCGCGCAAGACCAGCCAGAGCGCCGCGAGGCCCAAAACGGCCTTATGCGCATGGCGTTGCCAGTAACACATCGTGCAGGGCAGGTAGCCGAAACCATATTGAAATATCCACGCCCCGCCCAGCAATCCACCGGAAAGCGCCAGCGCAAACCAAGGAGCCGCTTGAGAGGATTTCAGGCGCGAATAGAGGGTCGTTAACGTCATATGCGCCCTTTAAACGGGCGGCGACGCCCTGTCACGTGACATGGCCGTCACTGAAGATGAATATGAGACAACAAAAATGACCGGAATGTCATAATGATTCGACTCCAAGGGATTGATTTGTTAACGATAAATCAAGGCGCGTGTAATAATAATATCGGCTTAATGTCTCATACATCTGACAGCTCTGTCCGGACTTCGGACCATTTCGGGTCGCGCCTGCGCGCGCGGCGTGAAGGTTTTGGCCTGTCCTTGTCTGATATGGCCGAAACCACGAACATTGGCGAAGGCTTTTTGACGGCGATTGAATCGCTGGATGAGGCGGCTTTGCCGGCCATTGGATACACGCTCGGCTTTGTCCGCACCTATGCCAAAGCGTTGGGCATGGACGGCGATCAAGCTGTGAAAGAATATAAGGCCGATACGGCCCTGACCCGTTTGCCACTGCGCGATGCGCCGCATGTGATTTTACGCCGCCAGCTTCGCTTGCCGCGCGGCTTTGTCTCGGCGATGTCCGTGGCCAGTGTCGCGCTGCTCATCGGCGTTTGGTACGGCACACAATCTGAAGCCATCGCAACGCCTATCCCGATGGTGGATATTTCCACCCAATATACGGCGGCTGAGCCCGCTGCGCCTGTGATGCAGGCGGGGATATTTACCTTGCGCACCACTGCGCCGAGCTGGATCGAAGTCCGCAACGCCCAAGGCGGCGTGGATGTCAGCCGTATTTTCGTCACGGGCGAAACCTGGCAAGGCGCCATCGCCGGCGGATATTCCGTCTCTGTCCGCGATGCGGGCGCGGTCGAGCTTTATGACGGACCGAGCTTGATGGGCACTTTGGGCGCAATGGGGCAACCGATTGACGATTTGACCCTGAGCCGGGATCTCCCCGGCGCGGAGCGCCCTTAATCCAAGAGCGCGGAGCGCCCCTGATCCAAGCGTGCGGAGCGCCCTCAAAACACCCCACCGAAAGACCGTAATCGCGTCTTCAACTTGTCACAAAGCCGCGCTATAGCCTGCGCATGAGCGCCCAACACACCGACATAAATTCCATTCGCCCCTGGCGCACGATTGAACGGCGCAAATGCCGCAAAATCAAAGTCGGCAGCGTCGAGGTCGGCGGCGACGCCCCCATCGCGGTGCAGTCCATGACAAACACGCTGACCCATGATGTCGAGGCGACGGTGGAGCAAATCCTCGGCCTGCAAGAGGCGGGCGCAGATATTGTCCGCGTTTCCGTCCCCGACCCCGACAGCAGCGCCGCCCTGCGCGCCATTGTCGACCAAGTCCAAGTCCCGCTCGTCGCGGATATCCACTTCCATTATAAACGCGGCATCGAAGCCGCCGACCAAGGCGCAGCCTGCCTGCGCATCAACCCCGGCAATATTGGCGGCCAGCACCGCGTGAAAGAAGTCGTCGCCGCCGCCCGCGCCAATGGTTGCTCTATCCGCATCGGCGTCAATGGCGGCAGCTTGGAGCGTGAGCTGCTCGAAAAATATGGCGAGCCGTGCCCCGATGCGATGGTGGAGAGCGCGCTGATGCACGCCCGTATGCTGGATGATGAAGGCTTTCACGACTATAAAATCTCGGTCAAAGCTAGCGACGTCTTTATGACCGTCGCGGCCTATCACCA
>CALFWV010000036.1 GCA_937927825.1 uncultured Caulobacterales bacterium
GTCCGCCCTTATCACGGCGTCTGAACAACTGGCTGTTCGTCCCGAACATCATGGCAGCCACTACCTTTGGCGCGGGGAAGCCGGGGAACGCGCGGCTCAATTATTGGAACACATCATCATGTTTGGGGATAATCTCCCGCCAGTAGACGCGAGCGGATTTAAGCGGCTGATGCGGCACCTCATGACGGGCATAGTTGTGCGCCCGCGCGGCGGAACCCACCCAAGATTATCTATTTTGGGTCCCTTAGAAGCCCGGATGCTGGAAGCGGACATCATCATTCTTGGCGGTTTGAACGAAGGCACTTGGCCCGCGATTCCGTCACCGGGGCCGTTTCTCTCGCGCGGAATGCGCCGCGATATGAAACTCTCTTTACCGGAACGTCGATATGGTCTGGCCGCGCATGACTTTTTTGAGCTGGCGTCTAATCCGAAAGTTTATATGACGCGTTCAAAACGATCAGACTCCGGGCCGACCATTGCGTCACGTTGGGTGTGGCGGTTGAAAACGCTTCTGCAAGGCGCTGTCGGCAAGGACGGGGTGAAAACGCGACTGAGCACCGCAGATCAGTATCTAGCCCTCGCGCAACGGCTGGATTATGTGTCAGCGAAGGCTGTAAAGCCGGCGATGGAACCAAAGCCTAAACCACCAAAAGACAAACGTTGGACAACGGATAAAAAACGTAGCCTCTCTATCACGGAGGTCAAAACCTTTATACGTGACCCCTATTCGATTTACGGGAAACATGTTCTTGGTCTCAAAAGATTGAAAGATTTGGGCCATGAGAATGGAGCGTCAGAGTTCGGATCTGCTATTCATTTGGGCATCGAGAATTTTCTAACCATCGCCAAAGCGCCATTTGTGGAAGCTGATGACGCAGCGCTGATAGCCGCCTTTGGCGACGCTTTCTCTCTCTATAAATACAGCCCGGAAGTGATTGCAAAAGAACAGGCGAGATTTAAATCCATCGCGCAGGCTCTGCGGTTGGAGCTGAACGCACGGCACGCTGAAGGCTATGAGCAAAAGGGCTTAGAGGTTTGGGGAGAAGCGACAATCCCGGGCCGCGATTTTACGGTTCGTGGTAAGATGGATTATGTTGAACGCGGCATAGATGGCTACGGTTTTGTCGATTTTAAAACCGGCAGCCCCGCAGGAGACAAAGAAGTCGCAGCGGGGTTTGATCCGCAACTGCCACTGGCTGCATTTATTTTGCGTGAAGGCGGGCTGAAAAATCACAAACCCGCAAATACGGCCCGCTTAGGGTATATGCGGGTCAAAGGGTCTAATGCAGACTTTAAATACACCCCTATTGGAAAGATAAAAACGGTCGAAGAACTCGTCGAAGACTCGATCGAAACGCTTCAAAAACTGATTGACCGCTTTGACGACCCGCTGACGCCCTATGAATCGCAAGTGCGAGCCCAATATACCAATAGCTGGTCCGATTTCGATGGATTGGCGCGGCGTGCAGAATGGGCCGGGATGGACGGGGGTGACCCAGATGCTTGAGCTTGCCGCTGAAATGACGCCATTGGAATGGGCCACTCGCGCGCAGCGTATGGCGGCAGATCCGTCCGGTACGCGGCTAGCTGCAGCGAATGCGGGCTCGGGCAAAACGCGAGTTCTGGTTGACCGGGTGTCGCGTATTTTGTTGGGCGGGACCGAGCCTGAAGATATTCTCTGCCTGACCTACACGAAGGCCGCGGCGTCAGAAATGCAGGAGCGCCTCTTCGCCACATTGGGTGGGTGGTCGGTTTTGAACGATGATGCTTTGCAGGCGGATTTAACCCAGCTTTTCGGACAAGCGCCCGAAACCTTAAACCCACCTGTTTTACTGCCGAAAGCCCGCGCGCTTTTTGCGAAAGCGCTGGAAACACCGGAGGGGTTAAAGGTTCAAACCATTCATGCGTTCTGCGAACGTATCCTGTCACGCTTCCCGATCGAGGCTGGAATTTTACCGGGGTTCGAGCCGCTGGATGAAGTTGCTATGGCAGAACTGCGCGCTGAGGTGGAGACGCAAATCTTAAGAGAGGCGATGGATACACCGGATGGAGACATCGCGAAGGCTCTCCAGCATTTGACGCTGGAACGTGCGGATGCCTCCTTGGACGATCTGTTCAAATGGATGGCTTTCAGCCCGCAAAAAATATCGGCTTGGCAGGCGGTCGGATTGGAAGACTTGGCCAATAACCTTAAACTCGGTGCGGAGCGGGATCCCCTCGCCATTGCACAGGCTCTTTGGGCCAGATTTTCTCAAGCTGACTTATCCTCTGTATCTGCCGCATTGAAAACAGGCGGCGCGAATGATGTGAAAAGAGCCGTCTTTATAGACAGCGCGATTTCCGCGCCGGATGTTCTTGGCGGGCTCAATCATCTTAGAAATATCTATTATACACAAGCCGGCAAGCCCCGCACGAAACTCTATGATGCTAAAACGCATGATGTTGCCAAAGATTGGATTGATACGCATTCATTGGATATTATGGAGGCGCATGAGGCTATTCAGGCCTGTCACGTTTTTGCGCTAACCGAATCCGTTTTCCATATCGCTGGCCGCTATTCCGTACTTTATGCCGACGCCAAACATCGCGCGCGTGGATTGGATTACTCTGATCAAATTTTATTTGTTCGCCGCCTGCTACAAAACTCTGAAGCTGCAGATTGGGTTCAGTATAAACTAGACGGCGGCATTAAACATATTCTGTTGGACGAGGCGCAGGATACCTCGCCGGAGCAATGGGAGATAATCAACATCCTCTCTGCGCCATTTTTCCAACCGGGCCCGGATGAAAATCCCAAAAAACCGCGCACATTGTTCGCCGTTGGCGATGAGAAACAGTCGATTTATGGCTTCCAAGGTGCCCGGCCGGAACAGTTCCTCACAGAAATTCGCCGTCATGCAGAACATGCCACAACCGACATTCGCATGGCCATGTCTTTCCGCTCAACCCAAGAGATTCTTAACGTAGTCGATGCGGTTTTGTTCGATTGCGGCGGGATGCAAGAGATGTTTAATCCGGAAGAATTTCCACCTGCCAGTGATGACGTTCGCCACATTGCTAATCGTAAAGATAAAGGGCTAGTTGAATTATGGCCGGTCACGCCGCCGCCTGAGAAACTTGAGGATAATGAGCCGTGGGATACCACCCCCGTCGATGCCGCTGGAGAAGGGCACCACATTGAGGTTTTGTCAAAAACAATTGCCGCAACGGTCAAAGGATGGATTGACAATAAAGAGCCCGTATTCGACCGTGAATTGGGCCGCACCCGCCCCATCCAGCCGCAGGACGTTCTTGTTTTGGTGCGCCGACGCGGGCCACTTTTCGACTCTATCATTAGGCAGTTAAAACGCCACGAAATTCCAATCGCAGGCGCAGACAGGCTAACCTTGTCGGAAGCCACAATCGTCAAAGACCTTATCGCTCTGTCACGAGCGTGTCTCTTGCCCTCCGATGACCTGTCTTTGGCCGAGACGCTGAAATCTCCCTTCTTTGGTTTTGACGATGAGGCTTTGATGAAGGTCGCCATTGATCGACCCGGAACGCTATGGTCGGCGTTAGAAGCGCGGGCTCCCCAAACATATGAGACGCTGGCTGAGTTTATGGAGTTGTCCAGAACCCGAACGCCCTATGATTTTTATGCACGCGTTTTAGATTTTAAGGACGCGTCCGGTACGGCCATGCGCGAGCGATTTTACAAGCGATTGTCGCTGGAAGCTCGGGATGCTTTGGAGGCCTTCTTACATCAAGCGCTGGAGCATCAAAGCCGCACAGCGCCCAATCTGCAAAGCTTCCTTCATGCGTTTTCCCAAGGCGATGTGGAAATCAAACGAGAGCAGGACAGCAGCCTTTCCGAAGTCCGCGTTATGACGGTCCATGGCGCAAAAGGTTTGGAATCCCCCATTGTTATTTTACCGGACACAACGAATGTGCCGCCTCTGCGGGACGTTTTATTGCCCGATGAGGATGGTGGACAGGTCTGGAATAAAAGCGGTGTGCCATATGTCGATGATGTGAAAGAAAGCGCCAAGGCCCGTATTACGCAGGAACAGCTTCGCTTGCTTTATGTCGCGATAACACGCGCCGAGTCCCGCCTCATCATTTGCGGCCCTCATGTTGGCCGGCCAAATGCAAAGTTAAAGCCGGGATGCTGGTATGATTGGGTGAAACGCGCGCTGCAGGCACTACAGGCCCAACCTTTTGAGGCACCGTCTCAACGGCCACCGGAAAAAAATTCGGAGAGGGGTTTGCAGTATGGAACCTTGCCGGAGCCTTGCACAGCAAAGGCCGTAGTCCAGTCGGCCGCTGATCTAAACATGCCTAACTGGGTTACAGCTAACGCAGCACAGGAGGGCCGTCGCCGTCGCGTGACGCCGTCGCATTTGCTTTCCAACCCACCCGTAGAGATGGCGGTTCGTTCACCAAGCCAGTCAACCGCACCAAATGTTTTCCGGCGTGGAAATTTAATCCATAAACTCCTTGAAGTTTTACCGGAAATTCCGCCGGAGCGCCGAAGAGACATCGCGCAAAAAGTACTCGCGGGTTATGCCGATGTGTCAGTGGAGTTGGGTGAGCAAATTTTGGAGGAAGTATTCACCATTCTCGAACATCCCGAATTCGCAGTCTTATTCGCTCCGGGCACGCGAGCGGAGGTCAGTTTGGCTGGATCTGCAAAGGGACTTCCGGAGGGTATGTATCTCAACGCGCAAATCGACCGGCTTTGCGTGACCGCCGACACCGTCACAATCGTGGATTATAAATCCAATCGGCCCCCGCCAACCGACCCGGCCAAGGTGGCAGATCTATATCTCGGGCAAATGGCCGCTTACCGGGAGCTCGCCCGCGAGATTTATCCCGGGCGAGCGGTGAACTGCGCCTTGTTGTGGACGGATGGACCGCATCTGATGGTTCTCCCGAATGCGTTATTGGATGCCGCCTTGCAGAAAGTCGCCGCACTTCCTACGTAGCTACAAACCAATAATTCCAATCAGGAGAGTCCCATGGCTACGACAGCTGTTACTGACGCCACTTTCTCAGACGATGTTCTTCAATCTGACACCCCGGTATTGCTAGATTTTTGGGCGGAATGGTGCGGCCCGTGTAAAAAAATGGGTCCGGCCCTCGAAGAGGTCTCCGAAGAATTTGACGGACGCGTGAAAATTGCAAAAATGGACATTCAGGAAAACCCTGATACGCCCGGCAAATTTCATGTGCGCGGCATTCCGACATTGATGATTTTCAAAGACGGGCAGGTTGTGGCTACTAAAGTCGGCGAAATGAACAAAGCTAAACTCACTGAATGGCTGACCGAACACGCTTAGCCTCAGCCAATTTTCGAAATATAGGCGGTCCTGACGGGGCCGCCTTTTTTGTAATAATGTTGAGCGCCGCGCATCCGGCCAAGAGGGATAACCCCGCCTAGGCGGACAGCACCTGACCGGCAAGATAGAGCGAACCGCAGATTAAAACACGGGGCGGGATAATCGGTTCCGTGACCTCTTGACGAGACAAAGCTTCGCCTGTGTTGATGGCGCGTTGCACGGCGTCCGTTAGGTTTTTCCCAACCTGACCAATCATGCCCCGGTTTTCCGCAAGCTCCCGCAGCGTTTCAGGCGAGAGTGAGGGTGAGCCGGGAATGTCGACGGCAACAACGCTGCTGGCCAGTCCGGTGAAGGCATCAAGGAACTTCCCGGCATCCTTATTCCCCAAAATTCCCATTACGAGCACGAGCACGCGTTCTGTCTTATCCTGCAATTCGGCCATAACATTGGCGAGAGCCGCGGCGGCGTGGGGATTATGGCCGCCGTCCAGCCAGAGCTCTCCGCCAGACTCTGACATCATATCTGCGAACGGCCCCGTTGTCAGGTTTTGTAATCTTGCAGGCCAAGTGACCGTTTTCATACCTTTGGAAATAGCTTTGTCAGGCAATCCCAAGCTCCGCGCAGCCGCTATCGCGACGCCCGCATTATCTATTTGATGTGAGCCGATGAGCGCGGGACGGGGAAGATCCATGAGAACATCGTCCGAATCGAAAACCACTCGGTCCTGCTCCCGATAGGCCCTGAAATCTTCGGTCAAAAACTGGATGGGCGCGCGATGTTTGGCGGCTTCATTGCGTAAGACCGCGCTAACGATGTCTTCTTGTCGCCCGGCAAAAACGGGTACGTGGTCTTTAATAATTCCGGCCTTTTCTCGGGCAATCCCCGCTAAATCCCGCCCCAGAAACTCGGCATGATCATAATTGACTGGCGTTATGATGCTGGCGACGGGATCGAATAGATTTGTCGCATCATAGCGCCCGCCTAATCCTACCTCAATCAAAGCGTAATCCGCGGCATGTTCTGAGAACGCCAAAAAAGCCGCCGCGGTGGTGGCTTCAAAAAAGGATAACGGCCGACCGCCATTGGCGTCCATGACCCGCTGGAGAACATCCAAAAGAACATCATCTGCAATCTCGTCTGATGCCAGTGTGATACGTTCATTGAATCGGACAAGATGAGGGGAGGTGTAGATATGAGCCGTTTTGCCACTGGCTTCGATCATTGCGCGAAGGAACGCCGTCGTGGAGCCTTTTCCATTTGTGCCTGCAATGTGGATTGCGGGCGGCAGCCGTAATTGCGGGTTACCCAGGGCCTTTAAAACACGTTCTACACGCCCCAAGCCGAGGTCAATTTTTTTTGGATGCAGCGCAGTTAGCTGCGCCAAAACACTCTCGAGCTTAGACAGGATCAAGCTCCACAGCATGGTCTGCTGATTGTTTCATCAAGACCGCCAGAATATCGCCCAGCACTTTCCGCATATCTCGGCGTGCCACAACGCGGTCAATCATGCCGTGCTCTTCAAGATATTCTGCGCGTTGGAAGCCTTCGGGAAGTTTTTCCCGAATGGTTTCTTCAATAACTCGGGGTCCTGCAAAGCAGATGAGGGCGCCGGGTTCGGCGAGGTGAATGTCGCCTAGCATGGCATAGCTGGCTGTCACGCCGCCCGTTGTCGGGTCGCAGAGAACGACGATATATGGCAGGTTCGCTTCGCGCATCTCTTGCACGGCAATTGTTGTGCGCGGCATTTGCATGAGAGAGAGCGCCCCTTCCTGCATGCGCGCGCCGCCCGCGGCGGTAAAGGCCACCATGGGGAGTGTATTCGCCACGGCATATTCGGCCGCTTTGATGAACCCTTCGCCGGCAGCCATGCCCAGCGATCCGCCCATAAAGGCAAAGTTCTGGACGAGAACAACCGTTTTAATGCCGCGAATATTGCCGACCCCAATTGACATCGCATCATCATCGCCGGTCTTTGCACGCGCCTTTTTAAGGCGGTCCGTATATTTCTGATCGTCCTTGAATTTCAGCGGATCTTTGGCGACGGCCGGGATGTCAATTTTTTCATAGAGACCGTCATCAAATGTATATTGCAGGCGCAGCTTTGGCCCAATTCGCATGTGATGTCCCGCAGGCGTGACGTGCAATAGCCCAGGCAGGTCGGCAGCAAAAATCATCTCATCCGATTTCGGACATTTCACCCAGAGATTATCGGGTGTGTCCTTCTTCGTGAAGATGGATTTGACGCCCGGCGGCGTGAGTCTTTGAAGCCAGTTCATAGCGTCAGCCTCTAGCTTGAATGGGTCGCCTCGGCAAGCGTGCGGATGAGGGCCAAAGCCGCTTCCGGACCGTCCTGATACAGCGTTTTTACAATGGCCGTCCCGACAACGACGCCATCTGCATCTTTGGCAACTTCCCGCGCCCGCTCCGGCGTTTTGACGCCAAAGCCGACAACAACGGGAAGATTGGCGGCCTCGCGAACGCGAGTGACTTGCTCTGTGATGGAGCCAGCTTGAGCAAAGCTGTCGCCCGTAATGCCCGTCATAGACACATAATAGACAAAGCCCTTTGTGCCCGCGACAACCTGCGGGAGGCGGTGCGCATCTGTGGTGGGGGTGGCGAGGCGGATGAGTGCGAGATCATGGGTCTCGAACGCCGCCCGCAATTCGCTGTCTTCTTCTGGCGGAAGGTCGACAATGATTGCGCCGTCGACGCCTGCGGCTTTCGCAGCTGAGGCAAATTTAGTATAACCCATATGATGCAGCGGATTCGCATATCCCATCACGATAATTGGCGTCGTATCATTCGCTGTGCGAAACTCAGCTGCCATTTCCAAAACGACGCTCAGGGTTGTACCGGACTTTCGCGCGCGGATGCCCGCGTCCTCAATGACGGGACCGTCTGCCATCGGGTCAGTAAAGGGTATGCCGAGCTCAATGATATCCACGCCGGCTTCGGGGAGGGCATTTAGGAAAGCTTGAGACGCCGCTCGGTCAGGGTCGCCCGCCATCATATAGGCGACAAAGGCGGCTTGCCCTTTGGCTTTGCGGGCGGCGAATGTCTGGTCGATACGGTGGGTCATAACGCTGCGCTTTACGAGCGGACGGTTTGGTTTTCCAGAAAGAATTGGGTCTGAGCTGAAAAGAATAAAGACTTGTCATGATCGTTAGTCACAGACTTTCTTAAATTTGTTCACAGAAAATAGAGGTGTTTTCGCTTTTTCAAGATCAATCAACTGCGGGTCGAGAAAGACGACAACATGCCAATTGCAAGACTCTGGGCCAATATAGCCAACGGCAAAAAAGTCGCCCTCGCTCGTCCCGTTAGGCAATCTTCTAAGTGCTAAATCTGATTTATCAGATTCTAAAAGAGACCAGCCGGCTTCAAGAAATACCTGTTTCATTTGTTTCAAAGCATGTGTTTTTTTGAGGTTTGAGCGAATGCAAAGATGCTCTTCAAAGGTCGATAAAAAGCGATCGATTCCACGACACTTGCTCTTATCAATAGTTGCACCTCCTAGTTTTTCCCAAAACATGTTTTTGAGTTTCTCGGGGGGAGCGCTGTGCGATGCCTGCCGTGCGCAAGCAGCAAGTGAAAATAACAGAAATATAGTCGCTGTATTTTCTAGTCTGTTGAAAAATGCAATTCGGTTTCGTGAAATGGGAGGCATAAGGTTATTACCCCTCAGTCCCCTCCGAAATATGCTCCCCAAGCGCATCCGCAATCGTGAAAACGTCCTTATCGCCGCGGCCGCACATGTTCATGATGATTAATCCGTCTTTGCCGAGCTCTTCTGCGAAGTCGACGGTTCTCGGGAGGGCGTGGCTGGGTTCTAGGGCGGGGAGGATACCTTCTAGGCGGGCGCATTCTTGGAACCAATGCAGGGCTTCGTCGTCCGTTGCGCTGACATACTCCGCGCGGCCAATGTCGTGGAGATAAGAATGTTCGGGTCCAATGCCGGGATAATCGAGGCCCGCGCTAATGCTATGCGCGTCGGCGATTTGGCCGTGCTCGTCCTGCAAAAGATAGGTTCGGTTTCCGTGCAAAATGCCCGGAGATCCACCTGTCAAAGACGCGGCGTGCAGACCCGATTTCACGCCTTTGCCTGCGGCTTCAACGCCGATGAGGCGCACTTCTTTATGCGGTACAAATTCATGGAACAGGCCCATCGCATTTGATCCGCCGCCAATGCAAGCCACCGCCGCGTCGGGCAGGCGGCCTTCGGCCTTTAAGATTTGCTGCTTCGCTTCGCGGCCAATCACAGCTTGAAAATCGCGGACCATGGCGGGGTAAGGATGCGGACCTGCGACGGTTCCAATGCAATAAAACGTCTCGCCGACATTGGTGACCCAATCGCGCAAGGCTTCATTCATCGCGTCTTTGAGTGTGGCCGTACCAGAATGCACAGCGCGCACTTCGGCCCCAAGCAGGCGCATACGGAACACATTCGGCTTTTGCCGCACAATATCCACGGCGCCCATATAAACGATGCATTCCATGCCGAGGCGCGCCGCGACAGTGGCGGTGGCGACGCCGTGCTGGCCTGCGCCTGTTTCGGCGATGATGCGTTTCTTTCCCATGCGCTTGGCGAGCAAAAGCTGGCCCATGCAATTGTTGATTTTATGCGCGCCCGTATGATTCAGCTCGTCACGTTTGAAATAGATCTTTGCACCGCCTGCAGCTTCGGTGAGGCGTTCTGCAAAATAAAGCGGGCTGGGGCGGCCCACATAATGCGTCATGAAATAATCGAGTTCTTCCTGAAACGCCGGATCGGCTTTGGCTTCCTCATAAGCTTTCTCAAGCTCAAGGATGGGCGGCATCAGTGTCTCGGCGACATAACGTCCGCCGAAATCACCAAATCGGCCATTTTCATCGGGGAAAGCCCGGTTTGTTTCAGAGTGATTACCCATGACGAACAGCGTCCATAAATGCGTTGATTTTCGAAGGGTCCTTTACGCCCGCAGATAGCTCAACGCCAGAGCTGACATCGACAATCGGCGCGCGGGTTACAGCCAGAGCCTGCGCTACATTGTCGGGGGTCAACCCGCCTGCGACGGCAAAGATTTTCGGCGTCGGCGCACGGGCAATTATGCCCCAATCAATTGCCACACCATGCCCGCCGCGCACGGACGCCCCTTTTGGCGGCTTGGCGTCATAAAGGATGAAGTCTGCGACGCCGGCATAGGTCTCGGATAGTTTCATATCCTCATCTGAGGCAATGCCAACGGCTTTGAT
>CALFWV010000037.1 GCA_937927825.1 uncultured Caulobacterales bacterium
ATAACGACAATATCGCCATCCATAATGCCAGCTTCAATCATCGACTCGCCTTCGACTTCTAGGGCAAAGTGATCGCCGTTACCCATCATGCTTGGCGGGACCGCCATAAGATTATGCGTATCTTCAATCGCGGCAATGGGCAGGCCCGCAGCGATTTTTCCGACAAAAGGAATCTCATAGGAATCATTGGCGGCTACGGGCGTCAGTGCTGCGCCATCGTCATAACCTTCTGGCAATTTAAGCACCTCAATTGCGCGGGCCTTATTGGGCAGGCGGCGAATGAAACCGCGTTCTTCTAGTGCGGAAATTAGGCGGTGAATACCGGACTTTGACGCAAGACCCAGCGCATCCTTCATTTCGTCATAGGATGGAGGAACACCCACCGCTTTAATGCGAGTATCAATAAGAACGAGAAGGTCTCTCTGCTTCTGGGTCAGCATACACATATCTCCGAACAAAATGGCAACATCACCATTTGTTCTACGGATGTTCTTTTATTTGTCAAGCTCTGATGAGGAATCTATGCAAACAGCTATGTAATCAGGGGCTTCGCTCACTGACTTATAACCAGCAGGACACGCGATTGGACAACTGTCAAATTTAAATACAAGTGTTCCATCCCAACAATAACTTCCGTTCGAATCGTGTGGAAGAGGTTTTGCTTGCAGTTGTTCATTCTCTTTGGTTGACTTGCAGCCCGTAGATGTCAGCGTCAAAATAATTAGAGCGAAGAACAGGTTTCGTGTTTTCATTGAGATAGTTTTCTGACTGCGCCAGCAACATCATCCTGCCGCATCAGGCTTTCCCCAATCAGATAGCCTCGGGCACCATCTGCCGCCAAGCGCGCAGTATCTTCTCCCGTGAAAATACCGGACTCTGCAATCAATGTGCAGCCTTTAGGCGCAAGCGGAGCAAGGCGGGTGAAGGTATCCAGCGTTGTGTCGAAAGTACGAAGATCACGATTATTGATGCCGAGCAGGCTGCCGCCCAGTTGAATGGCGCGTTCCAATTCCGTTTCATCATGGGTTTCAATCAGGGCATCCAGTCCAAGGTCGTTGGCTTCATCAAACAGAGCTTTCGCACTCTCATCATCAATCATACCCATGATGATGAGCACGCAATCCGCGCCCATCGCTGCGCTTTCCGCGATTTGAATAGGATCAAGCATGAAATCTTTGCGGAGCAAGGGTAGGTTCGTCGTGGTGCGAACGGCCTCGAAAATCTCATTACTGCCTTGGAAGCCTGGTCCATCAGTGAGGACCGACAAGCATGTCGCCCCGCCAGTTTCATAGCTTCTTGCAATTGCGACGGGGTCAAAATCTTCGCGAATGACGCCTTTGGAGGGGCTAGCTTTTTTGACTTCGCAAATGAGAGCGGGACCTGTGGCCGCTTTAATCGCGGCTTCAAATCCGCGCGGACGGGGCAGGGCTGCTGCTTGCGCGCGCAAAGCCTCTATCGTGGTGCGGCGCTTTAATGCGGCGACTTCATCGGCCTTGTAAGCGGCGATTTTCTTGAGCACATCGGGGGCATCCATCAAACTACCCATCAGAGAACTCCGCCAAGCGCGTGAGGACGGATTTGGCTTGGCCTGAATCGATAGACTCCGAGGCCATTTCCAAACCTTCGGCGAAATCACCAGCCGTTTCCACAATTACCAAGGCGGTTGCCGCGTTTAACAAGACAATGTCGCGATAAGCTGATGTGTCGCCGTTCAGTAATTCGGAGAGCGCTTTCGCATTCACTGCGGGCGCGCCGCCGGCCAGCGCTGAAAGCGGTGATCTGGGAATACCAAATTCTTCGGGCGTGATATCTAATTCCGTTATGTCATCAAGCGCCAAACTCGCCATGCTGGTGGGGCCTGTGGTCGTGATTTCATCCATACCATCATGGCCGTGAACAACGATGGCCGCTTCAACGCCATTGGCTTTCAAAGCTTCCGCCATCGGGCGAACAAGGTGTGCTTCCGCGCTGCCCAGTAACATATATTTGACGCTGGCAGGATTGCACAACGGTCCCAAACGATTGAAAATCGTGCGTTTTCCGATTTGTTTTCGCGCGGGACCAACATGGCGCATCGCGGGGTGATAGGTCGGGGCGAAGAGGAAGCCCATGCCGACTTCACTGACAGCTGCCGCCGCGCGTTCAGGTGACATCGCAATATTCACGCCGAGTTCCGACAGCGTGTCCGCCGTTCCCGTTGGGCTGCTTGCGCCGCGATTGCCGTGTTTCGCAACGGGCACTCCGGCGCCCGCCACGACAATGGCCGTCGCCGTGGAAATCGAAAGAAGTTTAAGTCCAGTGCCGCCCGTGCCGACAATATCGATTGCGTTTTCGGGGACCGAAACGCAGGTCATATGTTCGCGCATCACGGCTGCGCCCGCGGTGAGTTGGTCTGCGCCAACGCCTTCGGCCTCAATTTGGATGAGGGTTCTGGAAATCGTGTCTGTGTCCATCTGGCCAGACAACATTGCGGTCAGTGCCGCGCGAATATCAGCCCCGTTCACGACATCAACTCAAGGAACTTCCCAATCAGCTTATGCCCATTTTCAGAGGCAATGGATTCGGGATGAAATTGCAAACCATGAATGGGCCGCGTAGCGTGGCGAAGACCCATAATCTCTCCATCCTCGACCCATGAATTGACAAGCAACTCACCGGGAAGACTTTTGCGTTCCACAGACAGCGAGTGATAACGTGTCGCGTTAAATGGACTTTCCAGGCCTTCAAAAACCCCGGTCCCGTCATGATGCATGGGGGAGACTTTGCCGTGCATAATTTCCTTTGCGCGAATGACTTTTCCGCCAAAGGCTTGGCCGATACTCTGCATGCCAAGGCAGATGCCGAGAATGGGTAGATTATCCGGCGCATTTGCAATGAGGTCGAGACAAATGCCAGCCTCATTTGGCGTACAAGGGCCAGGCGAGAGGAGTATCGCTTTCGCGCCCATATCAAGCGCCTCAGCGGCGCTCAAATCATCATTGCGTACAACTTTGGTATCCGCGCCAAGCTCCTGCGCGTAATGGACCAGATTATAAGTAAAGCTGTCGTAATTATCGATAACGAGGAGCATTATTGGTTGCCTCCAAATCGGACGCTTTGTTCGGCGGCGCGGAAAAGGGCGTTGGATTTGTGAATGGTTTCTTCAAATTCCATCTGAGCAACGCTGTCCATTACAATGCCTGCGCCGGCCCGCACATGAAGGACGCCGTCTTTCACAATGGCTGTGCGCAGGGCAATGGCCGTGTCCATATCCCCCGTAACCGAAAGATAACCCACCGCGCCTGCATATATGCCGCGTTTTTCGTCTTCCAATTCGTCAATGATTTCCATAGCGCGAACTTTGGGCGCGCCGCTGACTGTGCCAGCCGGAAAGCCCGCAAAGAGCGCGTCCAGCGTGTCTAAACCATCACGGATTTCGCCTTCAACGTTAGATACGATGTGCATGACATGGCTATAGCGCTCTATCGTGAATCGCTCCGTTACTTTTATCGTGCCCGATTTTGCGACCCGTCCGACGTCATTTCGGCCTAAATCTAAGAGCATCAAATGTTCGGCACATTCCTTTGGATCAGCCAGAAGGTCGGCTTCTAATTGAGTGTCTTCTGCCGTTGTTTTTCCGCGCGGACGTGTTCCTGCAATCGGGCGAACCGTGACCACGTCGCCGCGTAATCTCACCAGGATTTCCGGACTGGAGCCTATAACTTGGTGGTCGTCAAAATCGAGAAAATAGAGAAAAGGAGACGGGTTCATGCGCCGCAGGCTGCGGTACAGCGCAAAGGGAGAGGCCGGAAGCGGCGCGGACAGACGTTGGCCAATGACGACCTGAAATATGTCGCCTGCCAGAATGTAGTCTTTGGCTTTAGCCACCCGGGTTCCGAATGTTTCGGCATTCGTCCCGAGCGTTGGGCTCAGCGTTGGGATTGGGATATCGCGGCTCATATTCGCGGAAACCGGCAAAGCGAGATCTGCGGCGACGCGTTCAATCCGTGTGCAGGCTTCATCGTAATCGCCGCCAATAGGAAGAGGGGAGCCGATGATGATTTCCTGCGCGACTTGGTCGAAAATACAGACAATGCGCGGTCGCACCATAATCGCGTCCGGTGTGCCGATGGGGTCATGTTTTGCGCCGGGCAGGCTCTCTACCTGCCGTATCATGTCATATCCGAGATAGCCGAACAGTCCGGCAGCCATGGGCGGAATATCTTCGGGCAGGTCAAACTCGATTTCGCTTTGCAGTGCCCGTAAGGCGTCCAGCGGTTTACCCTCGCAGGTCTCATAAATTCGGCCATTTCGGCTAATCTCGCTTTTATCGCCGTTTGAGCGCCAGATAATGTCAGGGTCAAATCCGAAGAAGCTATAGCGCCCACGCTGTTCGCCGCCCGTTACAGACTCAAATAAAAACGCATATGGCTTTCCGAGGGCCGCCTTCAGGAACGCCGACACCGGTGTGTCAATGTCATTTATAACACGCGCATGAACGAGTTGAATTTTAGATCTATCAAGAGCGTCTTGCGCGGGAGAAAAG
>CALFWV010000038.1 GCA_937927825.1 uncultured Caulobacterales bacterium
TTGTTACACTATTTGTTACACCAAATCAAGGCATAGGGTTGAGCTATCAGCTCTTAACGCTAAATAATCGTTGTTTTTCAGTTACTTATAATTTTTAAAGGAGAAATAATTGGTGCGGCCGAGAAGACTCGAACTTCCACGGGTGTTACCCCACAGCGACCTCAACGCTGCGCGTCTACCAATTCCGCCACGGCCGCACATTAAGGTTGGCGGTCTATAGGGGGCGCGGCGCGGCTTGTGAAGCCCCAAATGTGAATGAAATTCACCCTGTTGTCCAACCTTGAGACGCGCTAAACTTCTAACGTAAATAGTGCGGAGTTTTGCCATGAAAAACCTTGTCTTTAGCGCTGCATTTGCAGGCTTACTCACCTTAAGCGCATGTGGAGAGGTTTCCCCGGACGCCAAAAATCCGGACGCTATAAAAGCGCAGGCAGACCGTATAGCGGCGAAAACCACAGCCGATCTTTCCAAAATGGACGTCCCCGCAATCATCGACTTCGTGAATGACGAGGCCAATAACATGACGGCGCTACTCCAGAGCGTAACAGATGGCCCCTCAGCAGAAGCCGCCGTTGAAGACATTCGTATGAGTATTCCCCGTTTCAATGCCGCCATAAAGTCGATGGAAAATATGGATGTCGACAATATGAAACTCAACATCGGAAATATGCGGAAGATGATAAAGGTGGCGCAAAACCAGGCCGGACTGATTAAAGAAGTTAGCCGGATTAGTAAAATTCCCGAGGCCCGTGCGGTTTTGGAAAAAGAATTCGACAAAATTGAGATAACGAATAACTAAATCACTCTACAGTTCTGACGAAGTCGACTGGGAAACGGCGCCCGAACCGGTTCCCTATGCGATTGCACATGAGCGCATGAAAATGCGGGCGGCAGCCATTGCTGCGGGCGAGGCCCGAGAATTAGTTTGGCTGCTTGAGCATCCACCACTCTACACGGCGGGAACCTCCGCGAACCCTGCTGATCTTATCGCGCCGGAGCGGTTTGAGGTCCACCAAACGGGGCGCGGGGGTCAGTATACCTATCATGGGCCCGGACAACGTGTCGGTTATGCGATGTTGGATTTGCGCAAACGCGGACGCGATGTATCGGCTTTTGTTCGTGGTTTGGAACAATGGATTATTGATGCGTTGGCGACCTTCGATGTCTCGGCAGAGCGCCGCTGTGGGCGCGTCGGCGTGTGGGTTGTGCACGACACCGGCGAGGAAGAAAAAATCGCGGCGATTGGGGTGCGGCTGAAAAAATGGGTAAGCTTCCACGGCATCAGTATAAATGTTGACCCTGATCTGTCCCATTTCGGCGGCATTGTGCCGTGCGGCATCCAGGAACATGGCGTCGCGAGTCTAGTCTCATTGGGCCGAGACGTTACCATGTCGGACACGGACGCGGCGCTTAAAGCGAGCTTTGAAGCCATTTTCGCCCCAACGCATACCCCATAAAAAAAACCGCCCCATACAGCTCGATTTTCACGAGATGCATGGGGCGGGATTTGTAAATCAGTGATGGAGTTAGGAGACTAGGAGTCGCCGCTTGTCGCAGGTCCAAACTGGTTGTCATGGTTATCTGATTTATTGAACATATTTATCAAGAAGGCAGCAAGCCCTGTTCCAACCAATCCTGAAATAGCACTCGGAATAGCTGCTTCTTTAGCAACAGCAGGGCCCATTTCTTTTGAAAGTTCCATAATGTCGCCCATCCCGCCGCCGTCAGCGATAACGCCTTCCAAAGCTTCTTTGAGCTCGGCTTCAGCTCCGCTTGGCATGACTGCACCCAATATCAGTGACACGATAATAAAGACAATCACCCAAAGGATAAACCAAACTA
Organism: uncultured Caulobacterales bacterium; assembly: GCA_937927825.1. Lineage (GTDB taxonomy): Bacteria > Pseudomonadota > Alphaproteobacteria > Caulobacterales > Maricaulaceae > Litorimonas. The sequence goes on from CALFWV010000038.1 coordinate 1,843, forward strand.
TGCTCATCCAACCGGAGCGCCCTGCATCATGACTTCTTTTTACAAGAAGGAAGAAGAGTGGAATTATCAGCAAGAACGAAACAAATCCCAAAATTTGAGATATCTGAAAACTCACTAAGCCCGTCAGTGAAATTACCGCCCCGATAACCGCAAGAATCATCATGCCCTTCATAAAGGCCGAAGGCCCGATACGACCCGATGGTGAAAATAGTAAATTGCCCATAAGAATTTCTCCCTCTCATTGTTTAACGATAAGAGAGTGACAAATTCTAAATAAATTGCAAGCAAATTCGGCGATTAATCCGAGAGAGACGGACCATATGAATTTTCCCCGGCCTGAGGCTTTGCCAGAGCCAACCAGAGCGTGAAGGCTGACAAAAGCCCAAGAATAGTGATACTCAGCACCCTCTCACCCGCCTCTTGGCGCGGCTTAAAGTCAGCGTTTAATTTCTCAACGACATCCGCTGGCGGCGGGTTGTCTCGGGTATATTCACTGTAAGCCGCAAAATATTCGGCCCCGCCAAAGACCAGCATCACAATAATCATCGCAGCCAGCATCGCGCATAATAATCCCGTCACAGGCCAAAGCGTGCGCCCAATATCGTGAAGTCGTTTCCCATAAACACTATAGGCTATCTGAAGGATGATGAATGGGAACGCGAGAACGGCAAAAAATCCGAACATCGATCCTCCCAGCGCGTTTATCAAAAGACCATAAAGCGAAAATACAACAATGAGTCCGACGAGGCCAATAAGATAATCTCGTCGTCCGATACGGCCCGCAGGGGAAAGCAGTAGTGTTAAAACATTAGGCATGGACGCCATTTAGCGCGCTTGGCAGCAGGTGCAAGACCATAGGCAAATTTGCCGCGCTTTGTCAGCTTTTCGTGTCATCTCGCGTTGCATTGAGCGTCTCTTTCAACAAAGCTCTATGCTGATCCGCTCGTTCAGCCAATGCCGCAATGTCATCTCGCATTTGGTAAGTTTCTTCGACAAGCTTATAATCAAATTCCAGAAAATCACGCGCCAATCTTGCAGCCCGAACACTATCAAAGTTCAACATCGTCAGCGCGTTTTCACCCATCGCTAATGCACCCCGTATGGTTTCACGCTCGGCATAATCGACACCTTCCGCCAATATATCGAACAAGTGTGTCCGGCCCCGGGCGCGTGCTATGATCTTTGCCTTTGGGAAGGCTTGTTTAATGGCTTTGATGGCAAGTGTAACGGCGGGGCGGTCATCCATCGCAACGACAATGACCTTGGCCTCTTCTGCGCCAGCGATGCGCAAAATGTCCATATCAGTCGCGTCACCATAATAAACCCGGTGACCGAATTGTTTAAGAAATTCGATGTGATCCCCGTCAATATCGATGATTGTCGTCCCGATATTTTGCGTCTGGAGTAAACGTCCGACGACTTGTCCAACGCGTCCAAAGCCTAAGATAAGCACCGGATTATGTTCATTTTGCGGACCCTCTCCCGTCTTTGCGGGTAATTTCAAACGCGGCAAAATGAATTTGTCATAAGCGAGTATTAGAACGGGCGTTAAAGCCATGGAGAGCGCAATCACAGCATTTAAAAAACCTGCTGTCGACGGCTGTATAGCCCCTTCGGTCAGGGCAAACTGAAATAAAACAAACCCGAATTCGCCGGCCTGACACAGTAAAATCCCAAATAATATCCGCGGCGAAAGGTCAATTTTGAACACTGTTCCAATCGCAAAAAGAACGGCGAATTTCAGAACGAGGAGCCCTGTCACAACGCCCAAAATTTGGAGCGGATATTGCGCCAAAACACCGAAATCTAAACTCATGCCGACACTGATGAAAAATAGCCCCAGCAAAAGCGACTTGAACGGCTCAATATCCGTTTCCAACTGATGACGATATTCACTATCCGCCAGAACGACCCCCGCGATAAATGCGCCGAGAGCGGCGGATAAGCCTAACCAGTTCATCAACAGCGCAGCCCCAATCACGAGCAAAAGCGCGATGGCTGTAAACGTTTCGCGCACATTGGACCGGGCAATAGTTCGGAACATCGGGCGTAATAACAATCGTCCTGCTAGCACCATTCCGCCAAAAACGCCGAATATCGCAACCACCCGCCAAATACCTTGCGGGCTGCCCATACCGGAGCCGTGTCCCTCACTCCCCTCGTGGGAGCTCCCGTGAGACGTCTCATGCAGAATGTCTTTGGCAAGGTCTGCCCCCTCACCCGCTAAACTGCCCAAAAACGGCAGGGATGCAATCATCGCAATGACAATAACATCTTGGAACAGTAAGACGGCGAAGCCGGATCGGCCTTCCGGGTACCCCATGATGGATCTGTCTTGCATGATTTGCAGCGCGATAGCCGTCGAGGACAAAGATAGGGCCATCCCAACGACAACCGACTCTGCCGGCCCCAGACCAAGCCAATAGGCGGCAAACGTAACACATAGTGCTGTGAAAAAGACCTGGAGCCCGCCAAGACCCAAAAGACGAGATCGCATTTGCCAGAGCGCTTTGGGCTGTAATTCCAGTCCAATCAAAAATAGCATCATGACAACGCCAAATTCGGCGAAGTGTAAAATCGTCTCGGGTTCTGAAATCAGACCGAAGACATGAGGACCAATTAGGACACCCGCAATCAGATACCCAATAACCGACCCAAGTCCCGACAGCTTGCACAGCGGCACCAGGAGGCAAGCCGCAGCCAGGAAGACAAAAACCGAAAAGAGGAGGTCGGCACCCATAACCTATCCGAGGGAGGTCTCAATAATGTTGCCATGCTCTAACATTTTATGGACGGGACACTTATCGGCAATTTCGATAAGGCGCGCGCGTTGTTCGGTCGTCAAATCAGTTTTCAGATAGACGACTCGTTTAAACACATTCTTTGATTCTCCATCGCTCAACTTCCGCAAACTGTGGGTGACGGTGACAGCGATATTTTCCACATCCCATTTCTTGCGCCCGGAATACATACGTAGCGTTATTGCGGTACAGCTTCCCAAGGAAGCGCACAAATATTCAAATGGTGACGGCCCAAGATCAGCGCTGCCGTATGAGAGCGGCTCATCCGCGTAAAGTTTATGACGGCCATTTTCGACATCCAGCGTATATTTTCCGCCGGGACGTTCGGTTACAGTTACAGGTTGGGCCAATGGGTTTCCTCCAAAACAGTGCCTAAAATATGGGTTTCGTCGCGCAGCGCAGCTGTAATCTCTGCTTGCTCCTCGTCCTCACCCCACAGCTCAATCTGATAATTTGCGTCCACGCGGGAAATATCAAAAGCTTCCTCGGATCTCAAAACGCCCTTCATGACTGCCATTGCCAGAACAATTGAACCAAAAACAGCGACAAAGTGAACAAAGAGTGTCAAATGAAGATCATCTAACGACGCCGCAAATCGCTCCACCGCCTTAAGGCTCTCGTTCGGTTGCGCTACCGCCTGCAGGCTTTCTGTAGTCAGGAGCTCCACACCTTGCGCGGCAGCCCAGACCTGCCATTTATCCCAAGCCGCCGATTGACGCTCTTTCAAAATACGCGGTTCAGGCGCCCGGTAACAGATCAGGTCCGTCTCGGCATAGCGCCGGGCCTCCGCAATTAGGGCCGCGCGTCGATCCGGCGTCTGTTCAACGGCCACATTCATCAGCCGAGTGACAGGCATTAAGGACGGGTTTATTCGATCTGTTTGCGCGTCCCATTCCCGAGCGATAATCTCAGCCAATGACTTTGTCGGCACATATAGCTTGAGTTTTCCGGGTGTCCGTAGCTGCATACCATCCAGCAAAATTTGCCACTGGCCGTCCACGCCTGTCACCGTCACAGAGTCATAAAACCGCTTTGCAAGTCTTTGAGCCATTACGCGGGGACCACATCAAAGGGAAGTGTCAGGCGCGGTGCCGAGCCTTCAAAAGGAACGGTGCCATGCCACATATAAGACGGGAACAAAACGAGCCGCCCGGGGATAGGTCGCACGAAATGCTCCGCTTTTTGATCGATATCAAGATTGGGTTCGCCAAATTTAATCCATCCATCTTTGCTGCTGTCTCCTACAGATGGGGGAACATCGACATAGTAAGCTGAACTCAACCACCCCATCGGATGAACATGATTAACATGATGTCCTTTTTCTCTCAGTCTGACCGACCAAGCTCCGCTAATCCTGTAGGCGTTGGTATTTCGTCTACGTAAGGGATGACCAACATTGCGCCCCAAATGCTTCATATAATCGCGTATTGGGCCGTCCATTGATTTAAAAAATGCTTTTAAAACCGGATCGTCAATCAGACTCAAATCCAATTCAGTCTGGGTTCCGCTACGCAAAGATTGGTTCACCGGTTCATCTTTGTAAACGTGGAGCGCTTTCAATTTTAGGGCAAGGGCCGAATTAAACGTCTGAACATTCGAATATCCATTGGGCGCCTCTATATCGTAACAGCGGACAAAATTTCGGTAGTCATAAAGGTGAGTATTTGAGCGTCCCCTTTCGCGTAGCAAAGTCGCAACTAATGCTAATAGGAATTGATTATTTGGGGCTTGGGCCAGAGCGCCTTCTATCGCCGTTTGCGCCTCAGAAAGCCGTCCTGCCGAAATCGCAGCTTGAGCAAACCCGCACAAAAGATTAAAGTCCCCGGGACGTGCTGTCAAAGCACGGATGTAAAGGTTGTAGCTATCCTGAGGGCGTTTCGCCAAGCGTGCTAAACTTGCTCGCTGTCCCAGTATTTGAGCGTTATCGGGGTGTGACTTTGATAATTCATCAAGCCTAATTTTCGCTGAGGTACGGTCTCCAAGCCTATCAAGCAACCGACTAGCCTCCAGTGCAGTCGCGACGGAATTTGAGTTTAAACTTTCTCTGAGAATATCGAGAGCCTCAGTTTGTTGCCCTCTCATTTTGTAATAGTTAACGACGACCCCTAAACCTTTCGCATGCATAGAGACATCTTTCGATAGAGCGGAAAGGGCGTCCAGCATTTCGTCGTCTCGTCCGAGCGCGGCGAAGCATTTCAAATATTGAAAGGTGATTTGAGGCTTGTAATCGGCTGAATCCAAGCTCTCTAACACGTTGATAGCGTCTTCGTAGCGGCCTAAATCGGTCAATGCTTGCGAGCGGGCGACCTCCCCCATTTCGCCGAAATTATAACCTTTTTCCAGCTCTTCCAGAACACGCTTTGGCTGCTCTGATACCAAAAACAAATTGAGACGGTTTATTTTGCATCGCGCATTTTTAGGGTCGAGTTTTTCTGACAAATCATAAGCCCTCTCTGCTTCAGCCCAGTCTCCCGAGGCCTTATGAATACGTCCTTTAACATTTGCGAGTTCTGCCGTCATCGGCATGCAATCCAGGACAACGTCCAACCGCTGGTGAGCCGTAACAACCTGATTGACTGAGAGTGCGGTTAAGGCTCCGAGCCGCAAAAGATCCGTGTCTTCCTTCCATTTAGAAAGAGCCTCTCTCACACCGCGTTCCGCTCCTAAAAAGTCGCCAGTCTTGTAAATCTCATACAGTGAGCGTGTCGTCCCTGCGAGGTCCATCACTTCAAGTCTTCCCAATCGACTTTATCGTTTTTGGGATTGAACCCTAGGGTTTTGAATGCGGACACCATATGTTCCGGTAACTCTGCGACGAGCTTAAGCGGTGGTTTGCCTTCGCGCGGGAGCTCCAGCGACCTGGCGTGCAAATGCAAAACATTATCCAGCGTCGTCGGTTGCGGTCTGTCCGTCATATATTTAGGATCGCCCGCGATCGGGGCGCCTAGAAGCTGCATATGAAGCCGCAATTGATGCGTTCGTCCTGTCAGCGGCATCATCGACACCCACGCTGCTTTCTGCCCGGCCTGACTGCGCACATCATAGAGCGTCCGCGCATGTTTCCCGCCTGCGTGACCGTGGCGGACCGCCATCATGACTTCTTTTCCCTCGTTAATATTTCCAAAGCGATTATCCAAACGGCCCTTGGCCATATATCCCTTGATTTCGCCCGAAATCGGGCGCGGCACGCCGTTGGTAATGCCCCAATATATCTTCTCGGCCCGACGGCTCTGAAATGCGCGGCCTGCCCATTTCGCGGCTGCCGCCGTTTTGGCAATTAGCAAAACGCCAGATGTGTCACGGTCTAAGCGATGCACAAGTCGGCAGCCCTCGCCCAGCGCGGGCAGCATACCATCGATGTGGCGGGTGGTTTTCGTGCCGCCTTGGACGGCAATACCCGGAGGTTTGTTTAGCGCTATTAATTCATCATCTTCATATATCACAAGGCCGCGAATGAACGCGGCATCCGTTTCTGATACAGGTTTCGGTCCGGTCATATCTGAAGGATCCGGGAGTGGAGGCACACGTATAACCTGCCCGCCTTCGATGCGGGCGTTCCCCTTTGCTCGTTTGCCGTCGAGACGGATCTCACCTTTGCGTAAAAGTTTCTCTACTTTGCCATGCGGTATATGGGGGAATTGCCGTTTGAACCACCGGTCCAATCTTTGCCCCGCATCGTGATCCGGGATTGTTAGTTTTTGAACGCCGCTCATGTTGTGCCTCGCATAAGGAAAAGCCCCAGCGCGACAGCGGCAATTGACAAAATGACAGAAGCGCCAACATACCCGATAAATAGGCCATACGCTTTCGTTTCCAACATCCGCATGGCGTCGAGGGAAAAAGCGGAAAAGGTCGTAAATCCGCCGAGAACGCCGACCCCGGCGAACAAGCGAATTGTATTCGCACCGGATGGCATCTCGCGAACGAGCCACCCGACTAATAAGCCCATCAATAATGCGCCAATGAGGTTGGCCAACAGGGTTCCTACGGGAAAACCCGGGCCGAATATCCTAAGAGTGAGCATACCCAGGCCGTGACGTGCGCTTGCGCCAATGGCGCCGCCCAATGCAACTGTCAGAAAACTCGTCATGCCGCCTCCTAGCGGTGACCCACCATAAGGCCAACAAAAAAGCGGGACCCGAAGGCCCCGCTCAACAGTTAGAAAAGATTGTGATTAAGGCTGACACACATACATGTAGTTGCCGCATCGCTTCATGAAATGAACATCTGCTCCATTCGCAGAGCGCACTTTAAACGCTTCCAAATGGCTTGGGTCATTCACGTTCAATGTTGAGAACTGCAAAGCATGTTCAGTCCCGAAACCCAGCAAGCCTGATGTCCCCTTTGGCAGAGTATCATTGCTAAACATGGAAGCGTCCATATTCACAAAACTGCCATGCCCCAAAGATTTGGCCAAAAGATCCAAGAAAGACTTGTCACGCGGGCTCGTGCGATATTTCACTTGCAAGCGACGGAAAAACTCGTCCGGCGTATATGTCAAAGAATTACCAAATTGCGGGTTTGTTCCAAGTCGTCCCACATTCTTCAAGGTCATCCCACTGACGTCAAATAAAGGATTTGATGAGGGCCCACAAACTCGGTCCGCCACAGACGGCGCCAACATTTTAGAACCATTTCGGCCGGATGTGCTGTTTGCCACCGAGATTTCGGGAGATACGCCTGTGATTGTCGTCCCAGCCGCAGTGAGGGTCCCGACTTTGGATTCGACAGGACATTCAGCCAAATCTGCCGCGGTCGAGCCGTCCCAACACTCAAAGTCTTTCACGATCGGTTGAACCGGACATTGAGAGAGAGCTTCCGCAAAGCTGTCGTCCCAACATGTCACTTTTGCAGGACACGTTTGATTGTCTTTCGCTTTCGACCCATCCCAACATGTGACCATAGCGGCAGGGGTCGCCATTTCGGTTGTTGCGGCCGTCGGTATCGTTTTCGCGCTCTTATCGCCGCTTGCGCAGGTCTTGAACAAAAACAGCATTGCCAACAGAGCCAGCAACCCCATCAGAACCCATTTAAGCCATCCCCATATGCCTCCGCCTCCGGACGCAGCTGCAGCAGTTTCGACCGAAACAGCTGCAGCTGCTATAGGTGCGCCCGTGACGGGGGCGGCGGTCGTCGATGCTGCAGGCGCAGCAGCCACCGGCGCTACAGGTTCAGATTTAGATGCAGCGCCCATTGCAGCAGCTCCGGTCACAGCGGTGGTTCCCAGGGCTGCCGCAGCGATTGGTGCAGTTTTCACAGGAGCCGGTTTCGGCTCTATAGGTTCGTCAGAAACGGCAGATTTTTTTACTGTCGCCGGTTTAGACGCCGCGGCACCCGCCGCCAACCCCGCCGCAGTGGCAGCTCCTGCAGCCATTGGCACCACAGGCGGTTTGGTTTTAGGTTTGGATTTAACGGGCTTTGGTTTTGACGTCGCCGGTTTGGCGACTGTTTTGGCCTTTACGGGGACAACGACAGGTTTAGCTTTTTTTATAGCGGCGCGCTTACGGGTTCCCATCAGATATCCGGCGACAGCAGCCGCATTTGCGGCAGATCCATATCCCACGGATCGCGCTATTTCTTTATTATTGCCGGCCCGCAATGCGAAACCTTCTTTGCCATCCGCGCGTTTGCCGAACACGTACCGGCTTTCCGTCTTCATATTCTTTTCCACGGAAGCCATCCCTTTGTCGCGGATAGCCGCCGTTGGGTAACCTTCTGAAATCAGCGCGAGTTTATCATTTTCAAAGTAAACGAAATAATGCTCTCCATCATTGCCTTTGAAGGTTTCAAATCCTTCTTTTTTTCCCGTCGTGGCCTTCTTATAAAAGCCAATCGGCATATAGTTTTGTTCGACATTACCGGCCCGGGGTTTTGTCGTCTCGCCGCGCAAACTCGCCGCACCCTGTTGAGCTTTGGCCTTTGTCGAATACCAACGCGACGTCGCAATTTCCTGATGATTGGCTGCATTAATGTCAAAATAATGCTTGCCGTTTTTATGCGTATGATACTGATATGCCGTTTTTCGCGGCATATTTTTCTTCACAGAGGCTATTCCACCGTCCCGCCCAGCTTTAGACGTGTAGCTTTCTGAAATCAGAACGATTTCTCCATTTTTATTATAGTGAAAATATGACGCTCCCTCATGCTCGAAACTGTTAAATCCTTCTCTATTTCCGCCATGCTTTTGATAAAACGCGAGCGGCTTATAATTCTCAATCCTTTGGTCGGATGAGGTAAAAGCCGCCTTAGCGGTAGCCGTCTTCGCAGATGCATTGATTTTTGGTTTGACCGGGGCCTTTTTCGCAACCGGTTTCTTAGGCGTGGCTTTCGGGGCTTTGGCTTTACCGGTCAAACGCTCTGCGATTTGCTGAGCCTGTGTCGCGCTACCATAGCTTGGGCTAATTGCGATTTCTTGACCATTGCCGGCCTTTAAGGCGAAACCATGATTTTTGGCACCGCGCTTTTCAAAGACATATCTTTTTGCGAGTTTTTCGTTCTTCTTAACGGATTCAATTCCGTTGTCCCGGCCCGCTGCGCTTGTATAAGCTTGGCTAAGCATTGCGATATTTCCGTCGATATAACGACAGAAATAATAGTCTTTTTCTTTTTGGAATTTGGAAAACCCGGCGGTCTTCGCTTTGGTATTCTCCGCATAAAATTTGACGGATTTATACTCGTCCGATTTACGTTCAGCCATGACTCTTTATCCCCTCATCAGCCCAGTGTTCACTAGGCGCGCAGCTACAGGAAAGTAAATGAATACTTCCTGAGCGGGAATATTAACCAAGGTAAGACCGTCTTATCGCGTATTTGCGTCTTGGATCTCAATTTTGAGGTGGAAGATACCGAATAGGCAATGCCCCAATTCGACCATCGCGATCAATTTGAACATCCCAAACGACATCCACGGGCTCCGATAAAAGTATGGATTCCAATTGACGCGAGGAGGTGATGGGTGCGCCGTTTACGTCGAGGATTAAATCGCCCGGACGCAATCTATTATAATTTGCAGCGGAGCCGCGCCGCACTTTCAACACCATCACTCCCTCAAGATAAGGGTCAAACCCTAGTTCCTCTCCGAGTGCGGGGCTCATATTAACAATCACCGCGCCGTTAAAGGGATGAACGCCCTCAAGTTTGCGCTCGTCCCGAGGCGGCGTTTCTTGCGGTGTATCGACGCGAACCCGTGCCTTGCGGTTCCGTCCATCCCGGACATATTCAACGTCTACCGTCTCGCGTGGCCTGAGCGTGGCCAGTTTAAACCGCAAGCCGCTGTCATCATTCACATCCGTTCCGTCAACTTTCAGGATGACATCCCCTTTATCCAAGCCCGCTTTATCAGCCGGTCCGCCGTCGAGAAGTTCGTTGATGACTGCCCCCTTGGCTCGGTCGAGGCCGAGTGCCGCTGCCATCGTCGCGTCGACACTATTTGTGCGTGCGCCAATCCACGGACGGACAATGCGGCCTTCTGATAGCGCCGAATCAATGGCACGCTCGACGAGCTCGGCTGGAATGGCAAATCCAATACCGTTCGACCCGCCGGAACGTGAGAAAATTGCAGTGTTCACACCAATTAATTCACCTTGTAAATTCACGAGCGCACCGCCTGAGTTACCGGGGTTAACCGCGGCATCCGTTTGGATGGCACTCGAAATATCGGAGACATTTGTTCGTCCCAGCGCGGAGATGATGCCCGAAGTCACCGTTTGGCCGACGCCGAAAGGGTTACCAATCGCAAGGACGATGTCGCCGATTTCAGGGCTTGTGTCAGCGCCGACCCGTAAACTTGGCATTTTTTCGCCATTTGTATCTATGCGTAACACCGCTAAATCTGTTTCTTCGTCTTGCGCCACGACTTCAGCTGAAAACTCACGACGGTCATTCAACACGACCTTTAACTCGTCGGCCCCCTTCACAACATGGGCGTTGGTGACGATAATGCCATTGCCCCGCACAATCACCCCGGAGCCAAGGGAACTTTCGACTCTTTCGCGCGGCGCTCTTTGCATACCAAACATTTGATCGAAAAAGGATGAGCGGCTGCGCGTTCGAACCGTACGCGAGGTAAAAATGTTCACAACCGCGGGCGCGGTCTGTTTCACAACGGGAGAGTAAGAGAGCTGAACTTGGGCCTGCGACGACGGAACGACGCGCGTTACATCTGTGGGGGCCTGTTCCGCAAGTGCAGTGGCGGGACCGCCCAAAAGCGCGGTGCCAAGAAGATAGGGGAGCCAGTTTTTCATAAGTTCGATATAAGAGCACCTGCCCCCGGGTTCAAAGGGGCAGGCGCAGAAACTTGCGAGGCTTTAATCCAAACAAGTTCGCACTTTTGTTCGAATGACGGCCCAAGTCTTATTCTTTGACGCCCGGCGAGCGACTTTCAGCCGCGTCCAATGACTTCTGCGCGCTTTCAATATCCCTAAGCGCATTACTTACGACTATCGACGACAGCCTTTGGCAGAGGCAAAATCGTACATTGTACGCTGGCCGTTCCCCATGAATATGTCGCCCGCATGACAGAAAGAAGCTCTCCATTTTCTTTTTTACAGCGCTGTAAAAATTCCGGTATTGAGTCTTTCACTTCTTTAACATTTTTAATCGGAATGCTACTTTTCAGATTGATGATTTTATCTTCAGCATTATAGTTCGCGATAAATTTACTAACGTCTTTGATCATAAAATCTGTGACAATTTCTTTACCCACTTGTCCTGAAGACAATCTATTCAATCTAGTTTGCAACTCAAAGATTTCTGTATCCGTAAAGTCCGGTATGACAGTTATTGTCGTGCCCAAATCAATTTGAGATACTGTTTTAGCTATCGTAAGCGGTGCACTTGCGATTGCGATCACACCCATGGCACTGAGCGCAAAAGAGCGGCTCAACCATGTCGTTGGTCTGGCACGACCAAGCGTTTCGAGGCGATCCGCAACCGGATGGACCATGCCCAAAGTGAGGGGGTTGGACACCCCAAAGTTCAGTAGATTTTTCATTTCAGTCTCCTTTTGAAATTTCGGAATCAGCCTCTGCCAGAGACAAGGCTAAATGGGTGACCTTCCCCGCCGGGCCGCGGTCTTGGCGGACGGCTTTAACGAGAGTTTCCGCATAGGAATGGGCTGTTTCAACGCCCGTAACCCTCACCACAAACGCATCACAGGCCGCTTCCTGATCGCCGCGTAATTTGTGAGACGCATAATGCACTAACGGGTTTGGCCAATTCAGGGCGCGAAACATCAAGGTCGCCAAGGCCGCCCAAAGATCAAAGCGTTTAATATGGGCAAATTCATGGACAAGCGCGAAATATCTTTGTTGCGGCTCGAAAGTTTCATCAAAATGATTTGGCACAATAACCAAGGGATTGAACACGCCCGTGACAAGCGGGCCAATCTTGCCGGATGCCACCCGAACTTTTGGTCGTTTGCGCAGACCAACTCGATTTGCCGCGCGATCGATTTCTGAGGTCAGCCGCGCATTTGGCTCAAAACTCTGCGCGACCAAGTGAGACTTATACCGAGCTTGTTGACTAAGCTGGTATCCCAACCAAAGCGTCGCAACGCTAACCCAAACACTGAGAAGTATGATGCCCCATTGGATAGGCTCTGTCGGTGCAAGCTGCGCGGGGGCAAAAACGTCAGTTTCCCCATTAAACGGGGAATACCTATTTGCAGGAACCTCGAGCGGCGACGCAAGAGTGGGCGTCTTAGAGGACAATTGCAGAAATTCAGGCACCCAGCGCTGAGGAATTGAAAAGCCGGGCATGCACATCCGAATGAGCGGCAGGCTCCATAAGGCATAGGCCGCATTCGCACCAAAAATCCGCCCAAAAGGTCGCCGGATCACGAGGATAAACCCTATCAAAAGGCTGACACTCAGCCCCGTTTGGACGACCCAAGCCTGAAGCGCCTCCAGAGTCATTTCTTCAATTTTTCCAACAACGCCTCAATCTCGGCGATATCGGTCTCGGTCAGGCCGTCACCTTCTGCCAAATGGGCAACGAGCGGCGCGGCGCGGCCACCAAAAAGACGGTCTGCAAAACGCCGCGTCGCCGGACCGGCATATCCGTCGCGTGAGATTGAAGGCGTATAGAGAAACCGCCTACCGTCAGGCTCCGTGGTCAAGGCTCCCTTTTCCACAAGACGCGATAAAAGTGTTTTAATTGTTCGGGCCGACCAATCTTTCTTATCGTGCAACCTAGCGACCACCTCCGCCGAACCTAAGGGAGCTTCGCGCCATAACACATCCATGACGTCGAGTTCGGATTGACTAATTTTGAGTTTCACACTGACTGCCTTTGATTACAGACGTAGTCATATAAGTGACCACAGATGTAGTCAACTTAAAAAACAAGAAAGCCCGAACCGAAGTCCGGGCTATCGCAATTAAGGCCGGCTTAAAAAGGCTTAGTTATTCAAAGAGGCGGCATGAGGCATGCCGTTAAAAATCGGGTCTAGATAGGTAGACCGCTGCCCCCCCTCCCAATTTGAAACATTTTTAATACAAAAACGCACGACTTCCGGCGTTTCGCCGCGACGTGCGCGCTTCGTTTCAGCGCGTTCAAAGGCACGAATTTCAGACAAGCTACTCGCGCGTCCATTGGCACAGGCGGAGATAATTTCATTCGGCGTTGTATTCGGAACTTGGGTGAATTCTGCACGGTTATAAGCGCGATAATTTACGCTCACATAATTACCGGACAGATATTTAACAAAAATCATCCGGCGGTATTCCGGATTGTCGCTGGGTCCTGTCTCAATCAAGAGAGTCGGACTAACATCAGCCGATTGCGCAAAAGCCGGCGCGGCACCGAACGAAAGAAGAGCTGCGGTAAGCGCCGTGTTGATAAATAGTTTCATAGAATGTCTCACACAGATAAAATTCACGACCTCCCATAAGCAAGATTAAGGCCGAATGCAGGTGTAATTATTTTAATGTGCATTAACCTTAGCTGAAAATCAGGGGCTCCAGCGAAAAGCATTCAACCGCGACATGTGGGGCGCACATCGGCTTCTCATTTCAGGAGAATTTTAGACCCACATTGGCGAGAGTTTGGGCAGGGGCCAAGCTGTGGCTTTTTGCCCTAACTGTCATTGCGAAAAGAGCTTGCCCCTAAATCATAGATAGGGCGAAGCTGGGACCATGGCTCGCAGATATCGTCATGTTCCAAATCCGGCCCTCCGCACGCGCGGACGTGTCAGTCAGTCCGGCATGGAGGCGTTAAATCACAATTTTGATAAAGTTGACACCTCCTGCGAAGATGAGGACGCCATTGAGATTAGGTCCCGCTGGCGAACCTTGGTCGACAAGGACCTTCCCGCAGCCGCCGATACCCACGCGGATTGGCCTGTATATCTAAATCACTGCTTCGCCCGAATCCTGCTGGATAATGCCGTGGGGCAATATTGGCGGGATGTCATTCCCCCGCCCGCCTGGAAAAATACGCCCTTGCCCGTTTTGCAAACCGCAATAGATTTAGGCGAATCCATCCGCGCAGGTGAGGCGGATATCTGGTCACTCAATGACACAAGCCTTCACATGCGGGGGAAAGCTCCGCGCGGAAAAAAACCTGCTATCCGAAGACGCAAACGCTCCGGATAACGGCATATATAGCTATCTGATTTTGACCTTAGACATGAAAGCCGAGGGTTTTTTCACGACATCGGGTTTTCCGTAGACGTTAATTTGCCCCATGCCTGCAGCTGCCACATTGACGCGTCGCGAGGCGTAGACGGACGCCTCGCCCATGCCAACCAAGTCGGCATCAACATTCTAACATTTTAAATCACGCGGCGGCCAAATCCCCAACACCGGCGCCATAGAAACTGACGGAAGCTAAGCATCAAATGCGGAAACGGCCGCTTTGTCACGTGCTGTAATCTCGCCCTCTCCCTGAAAATAACGCCAGCTTCGCTCGCATTTTTTCCAACCTTCCGCGCATTTCAAATCGGTAACCAGCATATCGTCACTTGCAACGGAAAGCTGGCATTTCGATACGATGAGATAATCTGCGAGGACATCTGATGGGTTCGCAGGGTCTGCATAATCCGTCGCATCCGTGAGGCCTAAAACAGACATCTCTTCTGTCAGGCGGTTTTTGCCCGCGCGGATGCTGGCCTCCAGAGAGGATTTAATCGCCCCCTCTTTGCGCAAGGCTTCTATGGCGTCGAAAGCTTGATCGCGGAAGGCTTGCACGCCTGTGATGGCTTTTGCAATATCATCATTTTTCCACGTGTCCGGCGCTTTTTTGAAGACTTCCAAATGCACGGAGCCATCTTCGGACGGGAACCGGGCTTGCCAGACTTCTTCCATCGTGAAGCACATAATCGGCGCGAGCCAGGTCGTGAGCCGGAGGAAAATCTCATTCATCACCGTGCGGCACGCGCGGCGGCGGGTGCTGCTGAGCGGGTCGCAATAAAGCGCGTCTTTACGAATATCAAAATAGAAGCTGGACAAGTCGCCCGTGCAGAAATTAAACGAGGTCGAAAATATCTTGCGGTGATCATGATCCGTCACGGCGGCCGTGTGCATCTCCGTCAGCTCATGCAGGCGGTGCAGCACCCATTTTTCCAGGGCCGGCATATCTTCATAGGACACCGCCTCGGCGTCGGAATATCCATCCAGTGCGCCAATCATATAGCGCAGCGTATTGCGGAGCTTGCGATAGGAATCGACATTGGTTTGGATGATCTCTTTCCCGATTTTCAGGTCATTTGTTGTGTCAGATGACGCCACCCAGAGACGGATGATTTCTACACCATATTGCTTGGCGAGGTCGAGCGGGCTCATCGTATTCCCGAGAGATGTGGACATTTTCAGTCCCTTCTCATCGACGACAAACCCATCCGTCATAACGCCTTTATAAGGCGCTTCGCCGTAAACAGCGCAGCTCTCGAGCAAGCTGGATTGGAACCAACCACGATGTTGGTCCGAGCCTTCAAGATAGAGGTCCGCACGGTCCGGCAAATCATCTCGCGCCTTTAAACAGAACGCGTGGGTACAGCCGGAGTCAAACCAGACGTCCAGAATATCCGTGACCTTTTCCCACTCGCTCGCGTCCTCACCTAGGAAAACGGACGCATCCGTGTCGAACCAGCCATCCACGCCCTGCTCCCGCACGGCCGCCAGGATACGCGCGTCAATCGCGTCGGCGTCGTCGCGTTCGGTATGAAGCGTGCCGTCCTTATGGACCATCAATGTAATCGGCACACCCCAGGCGCGCTGGCGAGAGATGAGCCAGTCCGGACGATCTGCGACCATTGTGGACAGGCGATTTTTCGCACGCGGCGGCCAGAATTGTGTTTCGTCAATCGCGGCCATCGCTTGATCGCGCAGGCCTTCTTTGGACATAGAGATAAACCATTGCGGAGTCGCACGGCGGATAACGGGGGCTTTTGATCGCCAGCTATGCGCATCGCGCAAAGTCATCATACCTCGAGCTAAGAGGTTGCCGCATTCCACGAGCGCTTTCAGCACTTCGCCATTCGCTTTGCCGTCTTGCCCGCGTTTTTTAGCGGGAGAGAGACGAATAACATCCAAACCTTGGAACCGCGCTGGCATTACGTCGGTGTAGCAGCCCTTATCATCCATGGTCATAGGGACGACAGGGTCGATGCCTAGCGACTCTAGTTTCTTCTGGTTAGACACCCAAACATTATAGTCATCCTCACCATGACTAGGCGCAGTGTGGACAAAACCCGTACCCGCATCAGCAGTCACGTGGTCACCTTCTAGGAGTGGGACCGTAAAACTAAAGCTCTGCGACTCCGTAAGATCTTCAAATTCTTCCGACTCAAAAAGTTTCATGAATGGATGATCACAGAAGTCGATTTTGTTTGCCACGTCCACTGATAGCAATCGGGTCGAACCAGAAACATTAGCGGCCGCCAAAACGCCTTCAGCTAAGTCATCAGCTAGAACATATTGCTCACCAACTTTAGCCCAAGGTGCGAAGCCAAGTTCTTCTTCGGACTTGACTGCGTCAACCTTGTAAAGACCATATTTAATCTTGCTAGAAAAACTGATCGCGCGGTTAGCAGGGATTGTCCAAGGCGTCGTCGTCCAAATGACAACGTAAGTGTCTTGCCAGGCTCCTAGACCTCCACCATCATTCTGATTGATCCCGCTCACAGGAAACTTCACATAAATCTGCGTCGCCTTGCGGTCTTTATACTCCACCTCAGCCTCAGCCAGAGCCGTCTGCTCGACCGGGCTCCACATGATCGGCTTTGAGCCGCGATAGAGCTGGCCTGTCCGGGCAATTTTCAATAGCTCGGCGCAGATATCGGCCTCGCTCTCGGGGCGCATGGTCAGATAGGGATTATCCCAATCGCCGATGACGCCGAGGCGTTTAAACTCGGCCTTTTGGATGTCGACCCATTCCGCCGCATATTCACGGCAGCGCGCACGAAATTCGCTCGGCGGGACGTCGTCTTTGCTGCGGCCTTTGGCGCGGAATTCCTCTTCGACCTTCCACTCAATCGGCAAGCCGTGACAATCCCAGCCAGGAACGTAATTCGCATTATGCCCCGCCATTTGCTGGGCGCGATTGATGATGTCTTTGTGAACCTTATTCAGCGCGGTCCCCATATGGATATGACCATTGGCATAAGGCGGTCCGTCATGGAGGGTCCACTGCCCCTTTTCATTCTCGGCGGCGCGTTGTTTTTTATACAAGTCAAGTTTGTCCCAACGCTCCAGCCATTTCGGCTCGGCTTTAGGAAGCCCTGCGCGCATGGGGAAATCAGTTTTGGGCAAGAACAACGTCTCGCGGTAATCGCGAGCGGTTTGGGTGGAATCTGTCATGGATATCTCATGTGAGAGCGGAAGTCTTAAAAACGAAAAGGAGCATGTCCCGGGCGGCTAACCGACCGGGCCTATAATTCGTATTATGTTGTACTTCGTGAACATGAGAGCGCGATAGCAGGCGGCAAGGCGGGCGTCCAGCGTGAGTTGGCCAACGCTTCAAATGAGACTCGGTGTCTAAGCCTTCTTTTTCGCCGTCGTCTTCCGCGCTGGCTTCTTGACGGTTTTCTGGGCCGCCTTCAGCGTTTCAATCTCGGCCAGTGCCGCGTCCAACCGGGCTTTAAGCACGTCAAACTCCTCGCGGCTGACGAGATCCATGTCTTGGACGAATTTTTCGGCTTGGCTGCGGCCCATGGCTTTGACTTCATCGCCGACGCCTTTGATAGCGCCAACGGCGTTCGTCATGAGATTAGAAAGGTCGTCGAGGGGTTTATTTTTTCCGGTCACCAAAGGCTCCTGTTTCGCTTTTATTGGGGTTGGTTTAGATGTAGGGACGCCCTACACGGTTTTCCAGCACTCGCGAGTATTGCTTCCCATGATTCTTTCAATCATCACTGCTATCGATTTCCCAAGCTGGCTCCGCGAAGATGTTTTCACCATCGGACGGTTTTCACTGAAATGGTATGGCTTAGGCTATGTCGTGGGATTATTCGGGGCTTATCTCTATGCGGTTAGCCTGACAAAACGGCGTGACGTTTGGATTCAAGACAAACCGACGCGCATTCCTGAAGTCGTCCCGACGAAAGATATGCTCTCCGATCTCATGTTCTATTGCTTGATTGGCATTATCGTCGGCGGGCGTTTGGGATATGTGACCCTTTATTCGCCTGAAACCTTTTTGACCCCGTTGGAAGTTTTGAAAATCTGGACGGGCGGGATGAGTTTTCACGGCGGCTTCTTGGGCGTTGTCGTAGCCTGCTTTTATGCGAGCTGGAAATTCAAAATCGACAAATTCCGAATTGGCGACATGGCCAGCGTGGGCGCACCAATTGGTCTCGGCATCGTGCGCCTGTTCGGTAATTTCATCAATCAAGAACTATGGGGTCGCCCCACGGACGTACCTTGGGCCATGCGTTTCCCTAAAGACCCTGATTTCTTAGCCCGCCACCCGAGTCAGCTATATGAGGCCTTTTTAGAAGGGCTTGTTCTCTTTTTGATACTCCGGTTCATGACGGTGCGTTACAAAGCTTTGACCAAACCCGGATTACTTTTTGGAGCGTTGATGTTTTTCTACGGCGTCTTCCGATTCAGCGTCGAATTTGTTCGCGAACCCGACAATATCGCCCAGTTTGGCCTTTTAACCCGCGGTATGGCCTATAGCTTGCCGATGATTATCGCGGGCGCGATTCTCATGTATTGGGCCGCACGCCGCGCACCTGTTTCACCAAAGCGTATCAAAGTCGAAGACAATGACGACCTCGCTTGAGGACAAGCTGAAACACCGTATCCGCGACGCGGGCCCAATCAGTGTCGCTGAATATATGACAATCTGTTTGTTGGACCCCGTGCAGGGCTATTACCCGACGCGTGATCCGCTCGGCGCGGATGGGGATTTCATTACGGCCCCTGAAATTTCGCAGATGTTTGGCGAAGTCCTCGGTCTGTGGTGCGTGCAAAGCTGGATAGATTTGGGCCGGCCGGAGACGCTGCATCTCATCGAATATGGCCCGGGCCGGGGTATTATGATGAGCGATATGCTGCGGTCTGCGTCGCTTGACTCCGGGTTCAAAGCCGCCGTTCAAGTCTGGCTAATTGAGGCGTCAGCCGCACTCGAAGCCGTGCAAGGCCGAACTTTGGGCACCGCGGGCGTCGCCGTACAATGGGCCGCGCGGTTGGAAGATGTCCCACCGGGTCCCAGCCTCATCATCGGCAATGAATTTCTCGATTGTCTACCTATTCAACAGCTCATCTGCGAAGACCCCTTTGCTGGGAAAGACGGCTGGGTCGAACGCCGCGTTGGATTGGATGACGAAGATAGGCTCTGCTTTGTAAAATCAGGTATACCCGCCGCCGCCATCCTAACGGACCGCCTTCCCACGGGCGCAAGCGATGCGCGGAAAGATAATGTACTAGAGACCTGCCCCTCCGTTGCGCAAATCATCGATAGCTTATCAGTGCGGTTCGCGGCGCACCCCGGCCGTGCCCTCTTCATTGACTATGGCCCCGCAGACACAGAGTTCGGCGACACACTGCAAGCCTTGAAACGCCACGAAAAAGTCGGCGTCTTTTCCGACCCCGGCAATACGGACCTCACGGCTCGCGTTGATTTCGCGGCACTGGCCGAAACCGCTAACGCTGCAGGACTAGCGACCAGCGCCGCTGTCCCGCAGCGCGAGTTTCTCTCGAAACTGGGCGTGGAAATGCGGGCCGTCGCGCTTATCCGCGCCAAACCTGACGCCAAACCTGTCATCGCCCGGCAACTTCACCGCCTGACAGATACGGCAGAGATGGGCGAGTTGTTCAAAGCGATATGCCTCTCGTCGCCGGGATTGCCCGACCCTCTTGGTTTAAGATAATGAGCTCGCCATGACCCCTCACCTGATATCAAGATTGATTCCCGTGCCGCACGGATTTTTTGGCTCTAAAGGCGGCGTGTCCGAGGGGATTTACGCCAGCTTAAATGCCGGATTTGGGTCCAATGATAATAAAGATCATATTGCGGAAAATCGCGGGCGCATCCGATCCGCATTGAAAGCTGATTTCCTTGTTAGCTTGAAACAAGTCCACTCAGATATTGTGATTATCGCAGAGACTGAGCCTGTGTCCGATATGGAAGCCGATGGGTTAGTCACAACAGTTCCCGGCCTCGCTATTTCCGCGCTATCCGCTGACTGCGGGCCTGTTTTATTGGCTGACGCAAAAGCAGGCGTCATCGGCGCGTGCCATGCCGGATGGCGCGGCGCTTTAAGCGGTATTGTAGAGAGCACCGTGGCGACGATGTGCGAGCTCGGCGCAACGCCCGAAACTATGACTGCCGCCCTCGGCCCTTGTATCGGACCGGAAAACTATGAGGTCGGCGAGGACTTCAAGACCGAGTTTTGCAACATCGATGCAGATTATGCGCGCTTTTTTCACGTACGTGACGAAAAGAAAGCCCATTTCGATCTGCCCGGCTTTATCCTCTCGCGTCTTGCGGTCATGGGCGTGCAGTCAGAATGGACGGGACACTGCACCTATGCCGAAAAAGACGATTATTTTAGCTATCGGCGAAACACACATGCCGGAAAAATCGGCTACGGTCGAAACTTATCCGCAATCGTCCTGCCCTCCTCCATGGACTCTGAAAACACAGGGCGCTAACGGAATTCTAAATTCTTCCTGATTGGGATATCGACCATGAAATTGATCAGCGGCACCGCCAATAACGCTTTGGCGAAGGGCATCGCAGACGTGCTCGATATTCCTCTGACCAGCGTGGATATTGAACGATTCCGAGATCAGGAGATTTTTGTCCGTATCAATGAGAATGTGCGCGGGGAGGACATCTTCCTCATTCAACCGACATCTGCTCCGGCAAATGACCATTTGATGGAACTTTTGATTTTGATTGACGCGCTTGTTCGGGCGTCGGCCAAACGCATTACAGCTGTCGTCCCATACTTTGGCTACGCCCGCCAAGACCGGAAAACCGGGGGCCGGACGCCAATTTCGGCGAAACTGGTGGCCAATCTGATTTCCAAAGCGGGCGCGCACCGCGTTCTGACTGTCGACCTTCATGCTGGCCAAATTCAGGGCTTCTTTGACATTCCAACGGATAATTTGTTTGGCCAGCCCGTTTTCATTACTGATATTCGCGAGCAATTCTCTAAACGCGACCGCGAGAAACTTTTGTTTGTATCACCTGACACAGGCGGGGTCGTCCGGACCCGCGCTATCGCCAAAGAGTTTGACGCCGATATTGCGATTGTCGACAAACGCCGCCCGAAGGCCGGCGAAAGTGAAGTCATGAACATCATTGGCGACGTCGCAGGGCGAACTTGCATCCTTTATGATGACATCATTGATTCAGGTGGCACGCTTTGCAACGCGGCGAAAGCCCTGAAAGATCACGGTGCAAACTCTGTTTCCGCCTATATTACCCATGGCGTGTTGTCAGATCCGGCGGTTGAACGCATCACCAAATCGGAGCTTACTGAAGTTGTGATTACCGATACGATTTTACAGCCGAAAAAGGTCAAAGATTGCAAAAAAATTCGCGAATGTTCCACGGCCAAGCTTCTCGGCGAAGCTATTCGTAGAATTGCAAATGACGAGAGCGTCTCTAAACTTTTCGCGTAAGAGCTTTCCCTCTCAAATTGCTGCGATAGAGACTCGCAAATCCTCTTGCGCGCTGCGCCCCTATTGCCTATAGGGCGCGGCAATAAATGATTCAGCCCGACCACAGGCCGCTTCAATCCAGTTGGAGCGGTTCGTTTTTTGGGCCAAGCACGTAAATTAAGGCCAGTCCCATGAGTGTTGTTCTCGACGTTGTCATCCGCGAAGAAACCGGAACCGGAAATGCCCGCGAAGCGCGCCGCAATGGCATGGTTCCCGGCGTCATCTATGGCGGAGACAAAGACGCTGTTTCTATCGGCGTAAAATATAATGAAGTTTTGAAAGCTATCAATTCCGGTCAATTCCTGTCCAACATGGTTGAGCTGCAGTATGATGGCAAACCGCAAAAAGTTATTACCAAGGACGTTCAGTTCCACCCGGTTTCAGACCAACCTGTGCATGTGGATTTCTTCCGAGTGACTGACAAAACGATTATCGACGTCGACGTATCGGCTGTATTTGTTGGCGAAGACGCGTCCCCCGGCATGAAAGCCGGCGGCGCATTAAACGTTGTGCGGTATAATATCGAAGTTAAATGTCCTGCGGGATCCATCCCGGAAAACATCGAAGTTGATATTTCCGAGATGGAAATTGGTGACTCTATACACCTGTCCGAAGTCAAACTTCCGGCGGGTGTTAAGCCGGGTATCTCAGACCGTGACGTTACGATTGCAACGATTATCCCATCTCGTTCATCCAAAACGGCTGAGGAAGAAGAAGCTGAAGCAGCAGCAGAAGCTGAAGGCGTCGACGTCCCAGCCACAGCGCAAACAGCAGAAGACTAATTGTTTTCTGTCCTGCGTCGGCTGTTTTCACGCCGAGCGGAGGACAATGTTATGGAAATTTGGTGCGGCCTCGGTAACCCCGGCGCTAAATATCACGGCAATAGACACAACATAGGTTTTTTGGTCCTCGACGCTATAGCCGAGGACCATGGCTTTCCTGCGTGGAAAACCCAATTTAAAGGCCTGACCACAACGGGCCTGATAGATGGCCGCAAAGTCCTGCTCCTAAAACCTTCGACATTTATGAATGAGAGCGGCCAAGCCGTGCAGGCCGCCCTGTCATTTTACAAATTGGGCTTGGATAAACTGACGGTCCTACATGACGAGCTTGACCTCGCTCCGGGCAAAGTCCGTATCAAAACGGGCGGAGGTCTTGCGGGACATAATGGCCTTCGGTCTATCAATAAGCTCTGCGGCGGCCCAGATTTCCATCGCATTCGCCTCGGGATCGGTCATCCCGGACATAAAGATCGGGTTGCAGGTTACGTCCTGTCGGACTTTGCCAAGGCCGAACATGACATCCGAGACGATATGATAAACGGCATCAGTCGCCACGCAGATCTCTTGGCAAACGGGAAACCGGACCTGTTTCAAACGCGCGTAATGGAATATATCGCCACATAAAACCTTTGGCTTCCCTCTTGCCCCGCCGGGCACACACGCTAGACGGTTAGCATGTTATCTTTATTTGAAATCGTCGCCCTCCTTCTCGTGCTGTCTGCGGTCTTGTCTTGGGTCAACCGCGCTTACCTCAAATTACCGCATACGATTGGCTTGTTGGTTATGGCGCTACTCGCCAGTTTCATTCTGATGGCGATGGAGATTGTCTTTCCGGCCATCGGCTTGACCGATACGATGCAATCCATGCTCGGTCAGATTGATTTTAATGAGACTCTTATGAAAAGCATGTTGGGTTTCCTCCTCTTTGCGGGGGCGCTCCACGTGGACCTTGGGAAACTGCGTGACGCGAAATGGGCGATTGGGTCCATGGCGACCTTCGGCGTTGTCCTGTCGACCTTCATTGTTGGGACGGGTTTTTGGGGGCTTGCCAAACTCTTAGGCATCGATTTGCCATTCATTTGGGCCTTGGTCTTTGGCTCACTCATCAGCCCAACCGACCCCGTAGCCGTCTTGTCCATTCTTAAAACCGTGAAAATGCCAAAGTCGCTTGAAACAAAAATCGCAGGCGAAAGCCTGTTCAATGACGGTGTTGGCGTCGTTGTCTTCACCCTCATCGTGGCCATAGCCGTGGGCAGTACGGGCGGAGGCCACGCGTTCATGGGGGAATTCCAACTCGCAGGCCCCATCATGGCCGCAACGAGCGGGGCGTCCATCGGCGTCTTAGATGTTATCGAGTTATTTGTAGTCGACGCTATTGGCGGTGCTATTTTAGGCGGCATCGCGGGCTGGATTACCTACCGCATGATGGCGCGAATTGACGAACATGCAATCGAAATTCTAATCAGCCTGGCCTGCGTCGCCGGAACTTATGCCCTGGCCCAGAGAATTGACATTCTTGGACATCACTTATCCGGACCGATTGCCGTCGTGGTCGCCGGCCTAATGATCGGAAATAAAGGCGCAAGTGTCGCCATGAGCGAGCACACACAACAATATCTGTTTGGATTTTGGGAAATGGTAGATGAGATTCTCAACTCGGTTCTCTTTCTGCTCATCGGGCTAGAGATCCTCGTGCTTGGCCTTGTCCCCGAATATGCCCTTATCGGTGCGATTGCGATTCCTTTGGTCCTCCTTGCCCGTCTCTGCGCTGTCTATGTGCCAATGAAGGTGATTGGAACGTTTAAAAACTTCACCAAAGGCGCGGTGCCCGTCCTGACATGGGGCGGCGTGCGCGGCGGTATTTCCGTGGCGTTGGCGCTTTCCCTGCCCGACAATGAGTATAAGCCGCTCATTTTGACCGCCACCTACGCCGTTGTTGTATTCTCAATTATCGTGCAGGGCCTGACGATCAAAAAGGTCGTTGAGAGCCGCGTCGACCCCAAATTACTTTAACCTGTAAAAAGGTCTCATTTGCGGTGGCAAGCCGATGTCAGAACCCAATATGACGTCATAACCCAAGATATCGACGGCATGTAACGTCGGTAGGGTTATCAGCTCTGCGACAGAAATACCTATGCGTTCGATGCAGATAACCGATTGCACAATGATATGTGATGCAATAACAAAACGTCGATGATGCGCTATTCGCTCATAAAGACCTTTATGGTCCTCATGGCCGCCATGTTCCTGACGGCTCAGGGCTTTGCGCAGGCCCATGCGGCCTCCAATGGGGGTGTAGACCATACGCATGATGGCGTGGCCTGTGACGTGGCGCTCGTCACCTCTGAGCACCTTGTCCTTACACCCGCACCCGCGAGCCGGGTGCCCACCATACACCCAACACGTCAGGCCAATACACCGGCCCCGGCTGAACCTGTGTTTCGTAGCTTTGATAGCCGCGCGCCGCCGCCTCGAGGGCCGCCACTCTAATCTCTGACTCCCCCTAAATATCCGTACGACTCGTCGTAACGGCTTTTCTTTGTCTCAGATTTAAAAGAGTTTTCTATGTCCCGCTTTGCTTCGGGCCTTTTGGCCTCCGTATTCCTCGTGCCGTCTATTGCTGTCGCCCAAGACGCCGCCGATGAAGATATCATTATTGTCACCGCTTCCCCGCTTGATCGCTCCATTGATGAAGCGATCACCGGTCAATCCATTCTGACCGGTGATGACCTTCAGGACCGCTTAGCCGGCACCATCGGCGAAACCTTGAAATTAGAACCCGGCGTATCCTCGACCAGCTTTGGTGCGGGCGCATCACGTCCTATTATTCGCGGCCAGGGCGGCGACCGTGTGAGGGTTCTAACCAATGGCGTCGGCTCTATTGATGCGTCCTCTGCCTCTCCCGATCATGCGGTCGCTGTCGAGCCAGCTCAAGCCGAGCGTATCGAAGTTGTCCGAGGCGCTGCCCTTCTCCGCTATGGTAGCTCCGGCTCTGGCGGTATCGTCAACGTCATTGATGGCCGCATTCCGCGCGACATGCCTGATGGAGAAACAGATGCGTCCATTCGCATAGGGGCAAGCTCAGTCGACCAAGCCGGCGAAGTGGCCGCGTCTATCGATCAACGCGCCGGAGACCTTGTCTTCCATCTGGACGGAACTTTCCGCAGAGCAGAGGATTACCGAATTCCTGTTGAAGGAGAAAGCCGAGCACAACTCGCCGAAGAAGGCGAAGAGGTGCCGGACGATTTTGATGAAAGCCGCACGCTTGAAAATAGCTTCGCCGAGACCTCCAGCTTAACTGGCGGCGTGTCTTATGTCGGCGACCGCGGATTTTTCGGTGTCGCCGTTAGTAATTTCGATTCAACTTATGGTATTCCCGGTGGTCATGGCCATGAGGAGGAAGGCGAGGAGCATGAGGATGAAGAGCATGAAGGCGAAGAAGAAGATCATGACCACGAGGACGGGGAAGAGGAAGAAGAAGGCGTCTTCATCAAACTGGATCAAACCCGCATTGACGTGAATGGGGGATGGGAGTTTGATGGCCCGATTGAGAAAATCCAACTCTTTGGCGGCTATGCGGATTATAAACACACCGAATTTGAAGGGCCCGGAGAAGTCGGCACAATCTTCGAGAACGAAGGCTATGAGGTTCGAGCTGAAGTCATTCAGGCCGAACGCGGGACCTGGCGCGCGGCGCACGGCATTCAATATCGCGAACGTGATTTCTCCGCTATCGGTGAAGAAGCTTTTGTACCGCCA
Organism: uncultured Caulobacterales bacterium; assembly: GCA_937927825.1. GTDB lineage: Bacteria > Pseudomonadota > Alphaproteobacteria > Caulobacterales > Maricaulaceae > Litorimonas. Next base: position 28,300 of record CALFWV010000038.1, read on the forward strand.
ACTCTGACCCAACAATTTGGCGCATATACGTTCCATGAAATTGAAATCGGAAATGCGCATTTAGAAGCCGCAGCGCGTTTCGAACGTACGGATCAAGAAAACAGCGTCACCGGGGATGATCGAAGTTTCGATTTGATCAGTGTAAGCGGCGGCGGTGACATTCACCTAACCGATGCGGTGCGCCTCGGCGGGACTGTCTTCCGTACCGAACGCGCGCCGACCACAGAGGAGCTTTTTTCCAACGGCCCTCACCTTGCGACGAACCAATTTGAACTCGGGGATGCGACGCTCGAAAAAGAGGTTGCGACGGGTATAGAAGCCGCCATTCGTCATCGTGAAGGCGCGCATAATATAACGCTGAACCTCTTCTACACGGATTATACGGATTACATCTTTGAGGCAGAAACAGCCGGCGAAGAAGACGGATTACCTATCTTTCAATTCGTAGCTGAGGATGCTGAATTTTACGGCTTTGAAGCGGCTGGAGAAACACAATTCGTATCCGCCGGGGCGTTTGACCTCTCCGCAGATGCTCTTGTCGAATATGTGCGGGCGAAAACAGAGTCGGGTAATCTGCCCCGCATTCCGCCACTCTCTGTTCTTTCAGGGCTCGAAGCGGAGTCGGATCGTCTCAAGTTGCGGGCCGAATGGGAATATGTGGCAGAAGCCAATGACCTTGGCGCGTTCGAACTGCCAACGGATGATTATAATCTCGTCAATGCCTTCGTGACATGGAAAGCCCCGGCCGGAGCGGAGAATGTTGCACTGCGGTTTTCAGTCCTGAACATTCTAGACTCCGAAGCCCGCCAACATACGAGCTTCTTGAAAGACCTCGTCCCACAACCCGGGCGAAACTTCCGCTTCTCAATTACAGCCAAGCTTTAAAAATCAGACCTCTCCCTCGCGGGAGAGGTTTTTTATGGCAGACGACTTAGTCTATCTGAGAAATATTTAATGTGTTGGTCGTCCCCGGACGGCCAAATGGCACGCCGGCAGAAATCATAACGGTATCTCCCGTTTCCAATCCAAGTCTGTCTTTCGCAAGACCGGAGACTCGGCCCATCATATCATCAAAGTCGGTTGGATCTTCCGTGACAACGGGCACAACCCCCCAACTCAGTGCCAAGCGCGACGCTGTACGCATATTGGGTGTGAGGCCCACAATGCGGCACGGCGGACGTTCTCGGCTAATTCGCTGTACGGTAGACCCGGTAAGCGTGTACCCAAGCACGGCCTTCGCATTCAGCTTTGTCGCAATACCCCGCACAGCACCGGAAATTGCGTCTTCTGCCGTCGCATCATAAGGCAGTTGGATTGATTTGAAATATTCCCAGAAAATGGGATCTCTTTCAGCCGCAGATATAATTCGATCCATAATCGCAACAGCGGTTGCTGGATGACGCCCTACGGCTGTCTCAGCCGACAACATGACGGCGTCTGCACCCTGATAAATTGCAGTTGCCACGTCGGAGGCTTCTGCTCGTGTCGGGGTCGGCGCGTCAATCATGGATTCGAGCATGTGCGTCGCCACAATAACGGGCTTGCCCAATGCCCGGCATTTCCGGATAATCCGGCGCTGGACAACGGGAACTTCTTCAAGGGGAAGCTCAACACCCAAATCTCCCCGCGCCACCATGGCAGCATCCGCCATGAGCAGGATAGAATCTAAATCCTCAACAGCAGACGGTTTTTCAATCTTTACGATGATGCCGGCCTTATCGCCGATAATGGCGCGGGCTTCTCGCACATCTTCTGAAGTTTGAACAAAAGAGAGCGCTATATAATCCACATCCAGCGTCAAAGCGAAAGCCATGTCCACGCGGTCTTTATCCGTCATCGCCGACATGGGTAGCACGGTATTGACGACATTAATCCCTTTACGTTCGGAGAGCTCTCCCGGGACGTCGACACGGGCTTTTGCTGTCTTCCCATCGTTGGAAATAACGGTGACTTGCAATTTACCGTCGTCAAATTTCAAAACGGTGCCTTCGACCATCGCGTCCATTAATTCCTGATGCGGCATAACAACGAGGCCCGGCTTTCCCGGTTCTGTGCCTTGGCGTATGTCGATGGTCTCGCCATAGCGAAGGTCTATCTTGCCGCCTTCAAAACTGCCGCACCGTAGTTTCGGTCCTTGCATATCAGCCACAATACAAATCGGGTTTCCTGTGGCGGCTTGCACGTCGCGAATGGCCTTGACGGAGGCCTCATGATCTTCATGGGAACCATGGCTAAAATTCAACCGAAAAGCATCCACCCCGACATCATGTAAAAGCCTGAGGGTATCGGGGGATCGGCTGGCGGGCCCCAATGTGGCAAGAATTTTAGCGTGACGATTCCGCATGCAGACGACTCCATTATTTCGGGGAGGCCTTAGCCGTTCATTTCATCGAAATCATACGTTTTCTCGCATTAAACGTACGAAAGTGAACATTCTCAGCAAACGGAGGCTGGCAAAGTCAGGGATTGCCCAATTTTGATTGCAAAATCCGTGTTTAATCCATTCATGGATTGAATCACATTGACGCCAACGCAAGTTTGGCGGGATAGGCTGTAAACCGTATCACCTTGCTTGACGGTATAATTACCTCCAACGCTTGGTCGAACGCGTACGGAATCGGGCATTTGAGTCCCTGTCGTGAGCGCGTCAACTGAAACCAAATTACGCGAATAATCATAGTCAATGGGCGTACCCGCCGCACCGAGCGGGGCAATTGATACAATCTCGGTTTCCGGCATAGCGGCCGTTGCTGCTTCAAAAACCACGGCCTGACCCGCATCTTCCATGAGCATAAAACCCGGTGTGCCGCTGACGTCGCCCGCGCCGTAAAGGGAATCGGTTGGCGCTTCGCCCATTATCTGAGTTTGGTGCGGCTGCGTCTCTGTTGACGCGGTAAGGGTCGTCGCCGCGGAATAGGCAGAGCTTGGAAACGCTGCGGTTTCTACACTTACGGACGCTGCAGGCACCGTCTCATACGCAACCATGGTCGGTGTAATGGGTTCGGAATAGGCATATTGATGCCGTGCAGTCGGATCGCCTTTATAGGCGGTCGATTGTTCGTAGTTCGGATTTTGTTGCGTTGTCAGGCATCCGCTAAAACAAACAGCGGAAAGAGAAAGAACCAGAAAATGACGCATATTGCCCCCAAAATTTGGATGAGGACGCAGCCTGCGAACTTATGGCTAATATATCGTTAAAACCTACCTCTTTACTTAAAACGCAAACTTTACGCACTCTAATTTACCATGAGTTGGGACCGAATTAGTTTTCGTATTCCTGCCTGTTTCCCCTAAACATGAATTCTGCGACTTGAAAACAAGGGTGAAAAACAGCACATGGGGGTCAAATTCGACTGAAGCTTAGGAATTATCTCTTATGAACATCAAAACGCGCCCCGTAGAATATAAAGACGGTCAGACGAAATGCGTCGGATATTTGGCCTGGGACGATAATCGGGCCGACCCACTCCCTTGCGTTCTGGTCAATCACGCTTGGGGAGGCCTGGACGGATTTGCGATGGACCGCGCCGTGCATATGGCGGCGCTGGGCTATGTCGGTTTCGCCCTGGATAATTATGGCGACGGCGTACAGCCGGAAACCAATGACGAGAAGGCGGCGCTGATGAACCCGCTGAAAGAAGATCGCGCGGCCCTGCTGAAACGCCTGAAGGCCGGATATAAAGCGGCGGCTGCCTTAGACGAAGTTGACGAAAAACACATGGCCGCAATTGGCTATTGCTTTGGCGGTCTTTGCACATTGGACATGGCTCGCGCAGGGCTTGATTTGCACGCTGCCGTCTCTTTCCACGGGTTGCTCGACGCGCCCGAAGGTCTGCCTAAGAAGAAGTGCAAAGCCAGCGTCCTCGTCTGCCACGGATGGGATGACCCTATGGCGACACCTGACCTTCTAAAATCCTTCGGTGAAGAAATGGCGGAGAAAAAATGCGACTGGCAAATTCATGCATATGGCGGCGTGGTTCACAGCTTCACCAACCCGGCAGCCGATGATAAGAAAATGGGCACAGTCTATAACGAGTTGGCGGAGCGCCGCTCGACCAATGCGATGCTCGACCTGCTCTCTGAAAAATTCGCCCTACACGGAACGGACGCAGCATAGCCTCTATGAACATCATCCGAGATACAGACGCTCTACGCGCCTATTGCGACGCGGCGCGAGAGCATGATTTTGTCTGTATCGATACGGAGTTCATGCGGGAGAGCACCTTTTACTCCATCCTCTGCCTTGTGCAGGTCGCAACCGTGGAAGAAGACGCCATCATCGACCCGCTCGCGGACGGTATTGACCTGACCCCACTCAAAGAGCTTCTCTTGGATAAGAGTATCACAAAAGTCCTACATGCTGCGCGTCAGGATATGGAAATCTTCTACCGCATTTGCGACGCCGTGCCCGGGCCGATTTTCGATACACAAATTGCCGGCATGGCCATTGGCCTCGGCGACAGCGCCGGATATGGCGCGCTGGTCAAAGCCCGCCTCGATATAAATCTGGATAAAGGCGCCCGCTTTACGGATTGGTCGCGCCGTCCGCTGTCGGAAAAGCAGCTCTCCTATGCGCTCGCCGACGTGACTCACTTGCGTGATCTTTATCCGGATGTCCTTCTTGAGTTAAAAGAAAAAGGTCGGCTCGATTGGGTCATGGAGGAAATGTCCCAACATATGGACGAGGCCCTCTACACATTTGAGCCAGAGGACGCTTGGCAACGCCTGAAATTGCGCGGCAATAAAAAACCATATCTCGCCGCCCTGAAAGCCGCCGCCGCGTGGCGCGAACGCCAAGCCATCAAAAAAGATGTCCCGCGTCGCCGCGTGTTAAAAGACGACGCCATGTATGATCTCGCGCAGCAGCGCCCGCGCACAATTGATGCCCTTGCTAAATTACGCGGGATACCTCG
>CALFWV010000039.1 GCA_937927825.1 uncultured Caulobacterales bacterium
GGGAGGTTTCTGCTGGACGCAATCCTTGAGGGTCAAGTTCACAAACGGGACGTGGCTTTTACGAAAACTTATGTCACAAAGTCCGACAACTATAATCAACCCGTCGAATATGTTGGAAAAATCCACGCCTCAAGCGACGAGATATCGGGGCAGTGGTTTATCGGCGACATCGGCGGTAGATTTTCCCTTAAACGAGATAAAAATTTATCTCGAGCAGCCAAGACGCGTACCGCCGCGAATGATGCAGAGGTCCGCTAAACTTGCTGAACCGAACAACGTGCTTGATTAATTGCCCCTATACCGCGTATGACAGCGCTGTCATAGTTTAATGCGAGGACCTCATGCGCCATTTAAAATCTGTTTTCGTAATATTTATCCTCACCCTCGCCGCTTTTCAAACTGTTGCCGCGCAGGACGCAGCCGAGACCCCTGTCGCAAAACACGGCCAACTCTCTGTTGTCGGACCGCATATCCGTAATGAGGCGGGAGATATTACCTCCCTCGCCGGGCCAAGTTTTTTCTGGTCCAACACAGGATGGGGGCAAGAGCGGTTTTATACCAAAGGCGCAGTGGAGACCTTTGCCAAGGATTGGAATGCGGGCATCATCCGCATCGCAATGGGAGCCCAAGGTAACGGGAGTTATTTAGAGGACGAAGCCGGCAACATTGACCGCGTTGTAACGGTGATGAACGCAGCGATTAAAAACGGTCTCTATGTCATTATCGACTGGCATTCCCATCATGCAGAGCAGGACATTGAGGAAGCGAAACTGTTCTTTACCGCTATCGCCCAAGCCTATGGCCACACACCCAATGTTATCTATGAAATCTATAATGAGCCATTGGCTGAAACGGATTGGTCAACAGTTGTGAAACCTTATGCGCAGGAATTAATCGAGACAATCCGCGCCGTTGATCCGGACAATCTCATTATCGTGGGCACTCAAAGCTGGGCGCAAGATGTTGACAAAGCCGCCGATGATCCAATTACGGGTGAAACCAATATCCTATACGCGCTGCATTTCTACGCCGCCTCACATAAAGAGGACCTGCGCAAGAAGGCTGAATATGCCATCGGAAAAGGGTTGCCCCTTATTATCTCAGAATGGGGCAGCGTGACCTATTCGGGTGACGGAAAATTCGATGAAGCCTCGACACGAGACTGGATGGCTTTCGCGAAGACACACGGCTTGTCCCATTTAAATTGGGCCGTCAGCGATAAAAACGAGACCGCATCCATGTTCCGACCGAGCGCAACCTCGGATGGGAACTGGACCACAGAAGACCTGACCCCGTCAGGTCGTTTGGTTCGGGAGATAATCCGCGACTGGTAACGCCATTTATCGACCCCACTTGCAAAGTTCAGCCCATCCCACCATAGTGAAATTACGTACTTACTTGCAGTCTAAAGTAAGTGTTGAAATAGGGTAAGACTTTCCGGGATGACAGATTTAAAACCACCCCTAAATCTTGAGGTGCTCGGCTTCCTGTCGGAACCCTGCGCCGTTTTTGACTCCCATCTTGACTATATTTTTGTCAATCCGGCCTATTCCGCAATGGTGGGTCGGCCCGCTTCAGACCTAGTCGGTCAGCATTTATTTGACGCCTTTCCTGAGAGCCCTGACCGGATGCAAATTGTTCAGGCTGCGATGGACAAATGTTTATCCGGCACAAGTTCCGTTTTGGATAATCTGTCCTATGAAATCCCGATGGAAGATGGCACTTTTTCGGAAAAAACTTGGCGGATTTGCCAAGACCCTATCCGGAATGCGGACGGAAAGGTCGAGCATATTCTTCAACGCGCCTCTGACATTACACAGCAAGTGATAACGGAGCGCCAAAATGTTGCCGTTGCGCGCGAAATCAATCACCGCGCCAAAAACACTATGGCTGTTGTAACAGCCATTGCGCGCATCACATCACGTAATGCCGTGGATTATGAAAGTTTTCTATCGAGCTTTACGGGCCGAATTGATGCCATGCGTCGAACCCATGATCAACTTAACGACGATGCTTGGCGTGGCCTAAGTATCACGCAAACTTTTGAAACAGAGATTGCGCAATATGCAGCCGAAACCGGTGCGGATTACACTTTATCCGGACCGGACGTCAGGCTGTCGGTCAGCGGGACAAAAGATCTCGCCCTTGTGACTCATGAACTTCTGACCAATGCGGTCAAATATGGGTGTTTTAAAAACGACGGCGGCCGTCTTACCATCTCATGGAAACATATAGAGAATGGGGTCAAAATTCAGTGGCAAGAACATTGTCAGCAGGATATTTCGCCGGGGGAAACGCAAGGGTTTGGCTCCCGTCTTTTCAGAATGTTGCCCCATGTCCAAGTCGAACAAACTTATTCAAAAAATGGCGTAGATACGGTTATTCATCTAACTGGCGACATTGCCTTTGCTGAAATCTAGGGCTTTCGCTGATATTAAAGTGGCTTAGCCTTTGACCCTGTTGCATCCGCGCCTACATAGAGATGACATTTAATGACGGAGAGTCCTATGCCAGCCAGCCCGCGCGGAAAAATCTATGATTCCATCCTAGACACAATGGGCGGCACGCCGCTCGTGCGCTTCCCTCGCATCACTCAAGGTCTTGCAGCGGACCTGTGTTTCAAGCTCGAATTTTTTAATCCAATCGCCTCTGTCAAAGATCGGATAGGCATCGCAATGATTGAAGCCCTCGAGCAGGACGGATCCTTGAAACCCGGGGGAACTCTTGTCGAGCCAACTTCTGGCAATACGGGTATTGGCATTGCTTTCGCCGCGGCGGCCAAGGGTTATAAAGCTATCCTCGTCATGCCGGAACAAATGTCTGTGGAGCGCCGGAAAATGATGCGTCAGCTGGGTGCCGAACTCGTTCTAACGGAAGCCTCAGGCGGCATCCCACTGGCCATGGAGGTGGCGGCCGATATTGTGGCAAACACGCCGGGTGCGGTCATGCCGGGACAATTTGATAATCCCTCCAACCCAGCCATTCATTACGCCACAACAGGTCCGGAAATTTGGGCGGATTGTGACGGGCAGGTCGACGCCTTTATAGCTGGGGTCGGTACGGGCGGCACGCTGTCGGGCACAGGGACATTTTTGAAGGAGAAAAATCCGGATTGCCAAATTATCGCAGTAGAGCCCGTCGGTAGCCCTATGATTTCCGAAGGCACAAAAGGCCCGCATAAAATCCAAGGCATTGGCGCGGGCTTCATTCCGGAAAATCTCGACATGGACCTTATCGACAGCGTCGTGACAATCGATAATGACGCAGCCTTCGGCACGGCGAAACATGTAGCCGCAGAAGACGGCGTCCCGATTGGAATTTCCTCAGGAGCGGCGGTTGCCGCGGCGCTATTGGTTGGCGCACGACCGGACATGCGCGGCAAACGGATTGTCACAATTATTCCAAGCTTTGCAGAACGGTATCTGAGCACAGCGCTTTTCGATCAGGACTATGTGCCCGAGCTGCGCAAAAAGTCATGAAGACTTGAAAACACGGCGCTAATACGCCTGTCCAAACTTTTAAACGACCCATTCGGTTTTGCAGCCGGGAACCTAGGCGCGCATGGGTGAAGACATATGGTTATCGATGCGCCGCCAATTAATAATCTATTTTACAATCATAGATACTTTGCGTTAAAGTCGATAGGTAGGGAGCTGGGTTGATGTTCAGTGAAATCAATCCAAATCAAGTGTAACGCGCCATATGGTTCATGATTATTCCCACGACAGACCCGCCCCGCCAAAGGCATCTCTTGACTTAGACAGAGAAGCGGAAGCGATTAAGTTCGCGTTTAAGTCTGCCAATGTCGGATATTGGATGTGGGATAAGGCAACAGGATATATCTATTTAACAGATATTGCCTTGAAGATGTTGCAACTGCCTAAAGCTGAGTTCAGCAATAAGATTGGAGACATCAAAACGCTCATTCATCCAGATGATTATGAGACCGTCAAAAAATCTCTGAACACAGCTATCGAGAGCAACAAATTTTTTGAAATAGAATTCCGCATAAGGCGGCCGGATATGTCATATTTTTGGATGAATATAGGCGGGCGTCCCGAACGCGAAGCAGACGGAAGCGCCCGCCGTATGGGCGGTTCCGTTGTCGATGCATCAAGCCATGTCCGGATGAAGCAGGAATTACAGCAAGAAAAGCACACACTCCGGGTAATCTTCGATAATGTCCCCGCCCGGATTTGGTTCAAAGATTCCCATAACACGATCATCCGGCTCAATCAGAGAGCGGCCGATTCTATGAGCTTACCCGTAAAGGCCGTAGAAGGCGCCGACACTTATGTTTTATTCCCTGAAATGGCTAAAAAATATCATGACGATGATCTTGCGGTCATAAATTCCGGCGTGCCACTTGAAGGCATTGTTGAAAAATATACGCCAATAGATGGTCCTCACGGGTGGGTCAGCACGGATAAGTTACCCTTCACAGATCCAGCTTCAGGCGAAAAATATGTTCTCGTCATCTCCACGGACATCACGCAACAAAAAGAATATGAAGCTAAAATTATTGAAAACTCTGTTCGCTTAAATCAGGCGAATAAGGACCTTGATCATTTTGCACATATGGCCTCGCATGATTTGAAGGCCCCGCTTCGTGGAATGGATGAATTGACCAAGTGGATTGCGGAAGATCTGGGCGATGCGTTGACGCCGGATATCTCCCGAAAAATAGACTTGTTACGCGGGCGCGTAACCCGGATGGACACCCTTCTCAAAGACATGTTATCCTTTTCCCGGGCTGGCAAAAACATCGCCCCGCCTGAACGTATAGATATGAATTTTATCATAGATGAAGTCACTGGGTGGCTACCCCCTTTGGGTGATTTCAAAATTATTAAAGATTCAGATTTCCCGGTTCTCAACGTCCCGAGATCACCCATAGAACATATTTTCCTTAACCTTTTATCGAACGCGATCAAACATCATGATCGCGCCGATGGCACCGTGAATATTGGATATGAAAAGACCCAAGATCACCACCTTTTTTACGTCGCCGACAACGGGCCAGGCATCCCCGAAGCTTATCAAGATCATGTCTTTGAGATATTTAGAAAACTGAAGCGACGTGATGTTGTGGAGAGCAGCGGGATTGGTCTGTCTATTGTGAAGAAAATGACCGAAGCATTAGGCGGCAAGGTAAACGTATTATCCGAAGACGGACAACGCGGAACGACATTTAATATCTACCTTCCGATTGGCGAAACCTTCTAGACTCAATATTTTGCCGCCGGACATCGCGTTGACGACGCATCGGGCCATATATTTTATATTGCAGTGCAGA
>CALFWV010000040.1 GCA_937927825.1 uncultured Caulobacterales bacterium
TCAGCGTGTCGACGGGAATAGGCTTTGGCACACGGTCGACCATCACGGACGTAACCATGCCGGACTGCGTGCGGGTGATGGCGTTAATTCGCCCCAAATCTTTGCCATTTCGCGACTCGACCTTTTGACCGTAAGTCAGCATTGGGCCAACATCTTTTCTGTCGTCATCCGCCTTAATTTCGACCGTCAAGCTCGCGTAACCATGCGCGTGGCTATGACCGTCTGTATGATAATGGTCATACCCAAATCCGCCGTGGTCATGGGCGAAACGGCCATGATAATGCGTTCCGGATGAACGGGTGCGTGCTCTGGAATCAATCCGCGCAGAAACAGGCACCTCGGCTCGTACCTTCGGTTCAGGAACGTCTATATTCGTTCTGACGGTCGTATCTACGGCCCCGCCAACGGAACCTGTTATGCCGCCCAGCTGGGCAAATGCAGGTGCCGCGCTCAGGGTACTGGCGATTAAGATTAGGCCTGAAACTTTCAAACCTTTTGAACGATTAAACATATCTGCCTCCATTGTTTGCAGACTTTAACAACGGGCAACGTCAAACAAAGGTTCCAAAAACGTCACCCAAACTCGTCTACATCGCTAAAAATATCGACAAAATTGGGACGTTGACCAAACCGATTGGGGCCCGGCGTTCCGCGCCGACTGCAAATAAAGCCCATCGCGATAAAGCCAAGGCCCAATGGCAAAAAATAGAGGCAGGCATACCACCCGCTCATATCCAAATCATGCAAACGCCTTATCGTTACGGAGATGAACGCAAGCAACCACGGCACATAAAACAGAATAAAACCAAAATTTAGCAAATTATAGAGGAGGCTCTCCTCCCCACCGCCGGGGAAAACCGTTGAATCCACCATGGCGGCGACGATAACGCCCCCAATAAGGACGGCTAAAACCCACCAATATTCGCTGCGGGGAGCGCGAGATTGAAAGTTTACGATATTCCTAAACGCAGAAAGATTGGCAGACATTGGGTTCATACCGGTCTCCTAGCCATTAAAACTGGTTTTGCAAAATAATGCGCCTATTGCGGCTTTTTATGCGTATGTAGGGCAAAGCCATTGGGGAAAATCATCATGCTATCCGATATTCTTGTCTATCTCGCCCACTCTGCCGCTGTCGTTTTCGGTGCGGTAACGGCGCTCTGGGCCGTTAGTGTAGCCGTTAAAGATGCGAGTCTTGTAGACATTTTTTGGGGCTTTGGGTTCCTGCTGGTCGGCGCGGTTTGTCTCTATCTGGTTCCAGTCAAAACCCCTTACCTGATCTTGCTGGCGGCCATGCCGATTATCTGGGGTCTGCGCCTGACGTTATATTTGGCGAAACGAAATCTCGGTCACGGCGAGGACAAGCGTTATGTGAACATGCGCAAACGTGCGGCCAAAAAAGGCATGAGCGAGATGGCTTGGCGGCTGCGGACATTGCTCTCAGTCTATTGGGGACAAGGCCTCCTGATTATGATCGTCAGCGCCCCTGTTTGGGTCGCGATGGCGACGGGTGGACTCAAACCAGAGATAAAAACAGCTGAAACGACAGGAGTCTTCAAGGGTCGCGAAATGATTTGGGAACCAGGACTAGCAACAAACTACAATGCGATTGGCCTTCTCGCCACCCTCGGTGCAATCCTCTGGCTCATCGGCTTCCTCTTTGAGTCCATTGGCGATGCGCAGCTTGCGGCCTTCCTCAAAAAGAATAAAGGCTATCACGGGCCTGCGGATGAAAAACCCGTTATGGACAAAGGCCTGTGGAAATATACGCGTCATCCGAATTATTTCGGCAATGCCTGTATGTGGTGGGGGATTTGGATTGTCGCCTGCGCCGCGCCCTTTGGATGGGCGACAATCGTAGGACCGATCATCATGACGTTGCTGCTGACCAAAGTTTCGGGACGCGACCTGCTGGAGCGCGATATGGGCCGCCGGAAAAACTATCAGGATTACATTGAACGCACGAGCGGGTTCTTTCCACTGCCGCCTAAATCAAAATCCTAAGCATAAGAGGTGTAGGGCAGCTGGATATATCGGGGCTGCGGAATATATGGCTGGGGAATAAATTCTTGAGGGGCAAAATTCTGGACGTCAGGCATTTCTAAAGCTTGTTTAGCGATAGAGGAATCTCCGTAAATGTCACCTTTCGCATTTGACGGGCGAAAATATTGAAACATGACCGTTAGCATCAGCAAAAGCACTGACACAGAATATGCGAATAGGATCAACAAAACCGTCAGGGTCGCGGTCGCGAAGGTGAGACCTACCACAATAATCGCGCTAATGGCCGATCCGTAAAATGCCAGAACCCAAAATCCAGACCAGCCAACATCATGCAACCGGCGAACCTGTAAGGATAACATCGGAACTATAAGTGCCAAACCCACCGCGCCTCCAAGGATATATCCGTTTATACCGCTATATGTATGATGGAGCGCGTCCCCCAACGAATGGCTTCCATAAAAACAGACAGCGTAGAAAATCTGGAACCACCAAAATTCTGATCGCGTCGCCCGACCTGAAAATTTCGCATAGTTGATCAAGCTGGTCGCAACTGATTCGAAGGGCCCCAACATGATTTAATGTCCGTGTTTGAATATCCGGCGGCGTTCAACGCTGCTCGGGATGCTCATAGATTCACGATATTTCGCGACCGTACGTCGGGCGATATCAATACCTTGATGACGCAAAAGCTGAACCATTTTATCGTCGGAGACAATGGTCGTGGCTGTCTCTTCCGAAATTAAAATTTTGATTTTATGACGCACGGATTCCGACGAATATCCTTCGCCGCCATCAAGACTCGGAATGGCCGCTGTGAAGAAAAACTTCAGCTCGAACAACCCGCGCGGCGTATGCATATATTTACCGGATGTCACGCGGCTCACCGTACTTTCATGCATCTCAATCGCGTCCGCGACATCCCGCAGTTTCAACGGGCGCAGGTGGTCAATCCCGAAAGCAAAGAATCCGTCTTGTTGTTTAACAATTTCGGAACTGACTTTCAGGATTGTTCGGGCGCGCTGGTCGAGTGATTTCACCAACCAGTTGGCATCTGCATGACATTCCGAAATAAAGCTCCGCGCGGCATCGTCATCACCGCCCGCTTTCTTTATTTCGTTATAATAGCGTTTGTTAACGAGAACACGGGGCAGAGTATCCGCATTTAATTCGACTGACCAACCGCCGTTAGGCGTTTGGCGGATATAGACATCCGGCTCTACAGCCCCGGCCATTGTCCCGCCATAGGCTTGACCCGGTTTTGGAGAGAGTTTGCGAAGGGCCTCAATCATGAGCTTGAGCTCATCCATATTCACATCACATAATTTGGAAAGTTTCGACAAATCATGCTTGGCCAGCAAGGGTAAATTATCGAGAAGCGTTTGCATCGAGCTGTCCAGCGCCCCCATTTCCCGTAATTGCAGACCCAAACATTCTGGCAATGATGTCGCGAAAAGCCCGGTCGGCTCCAGTGTTTGTAGTTGCAGCAGAATAGATGAGATGCGGGCTTCACCGACGCCAAGGTTTTCCGACGCTTCCGAAACACTCAAGCGCATATATCCTGCATCATCGACGTGCCCCGCGAGATAATCTGCGACAAGACGATCGCGGTCTGAGAACTTCAGATGCGGCAGTTGGCTTTGAATATGTTCGCTCAGCGTGATGTCGGCGGCGCTATTCGCCATCGGGTCATAATCACCGGAGCCTGAGAAACTTCCGTTGCTATCATTGCGAGACCAATCCACAGAACCACCGACGTCGGCGGCTGTTGATTCTGGTGCCAACGCGTGATCAGGCGTGTCCATATCTGACATTGCTTCGCCCGATGTCACAGTATCAGCCCCTGAATTCGGGGTGTCAGAAACTGCATCCACGGCTTCGCCGCGGCGGTTCTCATCACCCGTTCCCCGCTCCAAGAGCGGATTTTTTTCCAATTGCTCTTCGACAAAAGCCGATAGCTCAATATTAGAGAGTTGCAGCAGCTTAATCGCTTGTTGCAATTGAGGCGTCATGGCGAGCTGAGCGCCCTGCCGTGCCTGTAATTTTGGGGCCAAAGCCATACCCACACCTAAATCTGTTCACCATGTCGGTTTGTTCCGACTTGAGGGGAGCTATAGAGCAGAAGGCTTAATATCCGGTTTGCGGCATGAAAATTGCTTTTGGGGGAATTTATTTTGCCGACCTGCTGCAACTCTCAAGACAATGTGACTAGGATTCCAAGGCTTCGTGACCTACGGCGCGCCATCTTTTACGCCCCACAGGACGGAGCCCATCTTGCCTCTCTCAAATTTCTCTAAATCTGCTTTCGCCACTGCACTGACGGTTTGCCTCGCCGCCCCGGCATATGCCCAATCTTCTAACGACGATGTCGTTATCGTTACCGCGCAGAAGCGCGAACAAAGTCTCCAAGACGTGCCGGCCTCTGTTGCCGTTTTGGCCGACGATGTGCTGGACACAATCACATCCGGCGGCGAGGATATCCTCGCGCTCTCAGGCCGTGTCCCGAGCCTTTATGCAGAAAGCTCTTTTGGTCGAACCTTCCCGCGATTTTACATTCGCGGCCTCGGCAACACAGATTTTGATTTAAACGCCAACCAACCCGTCAGCTTAATTTATGACGGCGTGGTTCTTGAAAACCCCGTGTTGAAAGGCTTTCCGGTTTTCGATTTAGATCAAGTCGAGGTCCTACGCGGACCGCAAGGCACGCTCTTTGGGCGTAACACGCCCGCCGGCGCGGTGACCTTTACCAGCGCCAAGCCAACGGAAGAAACTGAAGGCTATGTTCGTGCCGCCTATGGCCGTTTCAACACGGTCGATTTGGAAGGGGCAATTTCCGGCTCTCTTATTGAAGATAAAGTCAAAGCCCGTCTCTCCGGCATTTACCAGCGCAGCGATGACCGGGTCGACAACGCCAACCCGGATGCGCGCGAAGCCGCTTTTGAAGAATTTGATGATTTTGCGGGCCGCCTTCTCGTTGAAATCACACCGGATGACCGCTCATCTTACCTTATCAACCTACATGGCCGCAGCTTGCGCGGCGGCAGCCGAACATTCTTTGCCAATGCAATCCAGCCCGGCGCGAATGAACTTGTCGAAGGATTTGATCGTTTTGAGGGCGCGTCTGACTCCTTCCAAGTGTCAAAAGTCGACAATATTGGTATAAGTCTGACAGCTAATTGGGAGAATGTTTGGGGCGGTACGCTAACCTCTATTTCGGCCTATGAAAATGTTACTAACTTTGCGCGCGGCGATGTCGACGGCGGCGTTGGGGCAGCCTTCTTAGGCAATAGCTTTCCGGGCATTATTCCCTTCCCGGCAGAATCCGCGGACGGCGTCACGGAACATGGTCAATATACGCAGGAAATTCGGTATAACCGCGATTTCGGAGATGTCGTCAACCTGACCTTGGGTGCATTTGCGTTCCACGAAGATTTGAATTTGGACAATATATCTTTCGATTCTTTTGGCCCCGGAAATCCAATCAACGCTTTCGGAACCCAACAGCAAGAAACAACCTCATTGGCTCTATTCGGATCCGCCGCCTGGAAC
>CALFWV010000041.1 GCA_937927825.1 uncultured Caulobacterales bacterium
GATTTACCGCTCCGTTTGCACACCCCGCTTTCGCCAAGGGGCAGGATTGCAGAGCAACCCAGCTTTGATTTTAACCGATTTCAGCTCTTTTTCACTGGGGGTCAGTTTCGAGGCAAAAACTGGGGTTCATTGACATTTTCATAGCATCTATGTTACTGATTCATATCAGCTTTTAGAACCAAGAGCCACGCATCCCCGGTGCACCATTTACCACAGCTTTAGTTCTCGTAAGTCACTGATTAACTTCGGTTTTTCTAGTGTTGTCCTGAACCAACCTCAACCTTCCTCTTAATTGTGGTACATTTTGGGGTACATTTTGGGGTACAGACTGAGGTACAATTGGCCCATGTCCATTCGAAGAAACCATTATTTGGAACAGCGCGGTTATCGTTGGTATTATGTGCGGCGCGTTCCGGCGCGGGTTCAGGCCGCTATATTGAGACGATTGCTTTTGGCGAAAAGGTAAGCGCTTTTCTACCTAACGCGTTCCCCCCAATTTGAGTTGATAGCTTCAATAATAGGAAGCGTGGCGGCTCTAACTGAACTTTAATCTAAGTGTGTCATCATCGCGTCAAAGGATAGTGCACTCATGAACGGTTTTTTCTTAGTTGTCTCGGCTGCGTTGCCTTCTTTCTTGCTAGGCTACGCTTTGCGTCGTTTTACGCTAAAGTGGCAAACAAAGGCCAAAATCGCCAAGCTTGAAGCCGATATCCAAGCTGAACAACTGGCAGCGACGGTTTCGGCCTCTCTTGATGGAATTATTATTATCAATTCGGATGGATGTATCGTCGAATTCAGCGATTCAGCGGAGCGCATTTTTGGATACAAGAAAGAGGAAGTTTTGGGCCAAAACATGGCCGCGTTCATTGTCCCTGAACGATACCGGGATGCACACAATGCCGGGATGGCTAGGATGCGGGATACGGGCGAAGCCAATATCCTAGGCCAGCGCATTGAAATCGAGGCCGTTCGTGCGAACGGAGAGGAGTTCATGTCCGAACTCGCTATTTCCAGAAGTCGGAGCTCTTCGGGTGATATTTTTATCGCGTATATTCGCGATATTTCCAAAGCTAAGGCTGCTGAGAAAGCGCTTGTTGATGCAAAGGAAGCCGCTGAGCTCGCCAACCGAGCAAAGACACAATTCATCTCCGCCATGAGTCACGAAATTAGAACGCCTTTTAATGCCGTTCTTGGTATTCTTGATATTCTCGGAGATTCAAAACTCACTCAAGATCAAAAACAACTTATCCAAACCGCGGAAAGAACGTCTAAATCTCTGTTGCGGATCATCAATGATGTGTTGGATTACGCCAGAATCTCGTCTGGTTCAGTGAAAGTCCGAGAGGAGCCATTCTATGCTGCGGATGTCTTCGACGATGTGTATCGTTTGTTTGCAATGCAAGCGAAAGAGCGAGGTATTGACCTGGTGATTAAGTCCGAGGACGCCTCGCAAATCCATCTGTTGGGTGATGTGGGTCGGATACGTCAAATTCTCATGAATTTTGTAAGTAACGCTATCAAATATACCGATAACGGTCAGGTCGAACTGATTGTCGACGCTACCCAGTCTGGACAAGGAAAATGGAACTTGATCTGTCGGGTGAAAGACACAGGTGTAGGTATTAAGGCTGATAAACTAGAGCGGTTGTTTGACGAGTTTTACATGGTCGATGATGTGGATACGCGCTCGTCCGAAGGCACTGGATTAGGACTGACCATCTGTAAAGTTCTCGTAAAAATGATGAATGGCGAAATAGGCGTTGAGAGTGAAGTTGGTCAGGGCTCGAACTTCTGGATTAAAATACCATTGGCGCAGACTTCGGCACCTGCTGCCTCTAAGGTCGAAGAGAGCCCCTTGGCCGATATTTCCGGAAAAGAAATCCTACTGGCAGAGGATAATGCGACAAACCGTATGGTCGTCACGCGCATTCTCAAAAAGCATGGCGCAAAAATTGTTGAGGCAGTCAACGGGATTGAAGCTTTATCAATCCTTGACGTACAAGCGTTTGATTTGCTTTTGACAGATATTTTCATGCCTGAAATGGGCGGGAAAGAACTCGTTCGATTGCTGCGCAAAGGCGCGTCCGTGAACGCAAAAATTCCGGTAGTGGCCTTGACGGCAATGGGCGATCGGCATGAGGCAGAAGAGCTAAAATTATATGGTGTTAATCAGGTCATATTGAAGCCATTCAACACGAGAGACTTGATAAATGCCGTCGCCGAACAGTGTAAAAGACATCAGGACAGACTATTGTTCAAAACGTCTGGTGACCTTGAAGTCCCGGTCATGAAGTTAACCGGCGGATTATTAGACGGGTTGGATCCCGAAGACATCGTCGAGATCAGGGGCCAATTCGAAATTGATCTCACACATGTTACAGAATCATTGCGTGGGGCCATCGCTTGCCAGGATCAGGACACCGTAAAGTTTGCAAGTCACACCTTGAAAGGCCTCGCTGGATTATACGGGCTTGCTGAACTGTCAGAACAGGCCGCATTAACAAATTCTCATTGCTTTCCTGATATGCACGCGGAGATGGTGAAGCATGGATCGAGAGCTATAAAATTAGCCGAGATATCCTTGCTCAATTTAGACGACCTCTTTGGCATAAATGAAGAGGCGGCATAGGTGATGAAATGGCTGGAGAATATACAACACCCGAGGTGTTGATCGTAGAAGATACATTATCCATGGCGTTAATGTATCAACAACATTTAAAAAAATCGGGTATTAAATCTCAGATTTGTCAATCTGGCGCCCTTGCTTTGGTCGAGCTTCGAAAAGGGAAAGTTGATACAGTTCTTCTTGACCTTCAACTCCCCGATATGAACGGTCTTGATATCATTAAGGAAATGGACGGGACCAATCATAATATCACCTTTATCGTGATTACTGCCAATGGATCTATCAACACGGCCGTTGATGCGATGCGGGCCGGCGCATATGATTTTTTGATAAAACCATTTCCAACTGACAAACTTCTCAAGACAGTAAAGAATGCGCTCGAGCGTGAGAAGCTCACGAAAACAGTTCAGGATCTAAAAACGAGTCTAAAAACTAATCAAGTTCCCGGTTTTGTTGGCGAGTCAGCACCAATGCTGGACGTGTATAAGATGATTGAGAATGTAGCTAACTCAAACGCTGCAGTTTTTATCACGGGTGAATCCGGTACGGGTAAAGAAGTCACCGCCCAAGCGATTCATAAAGTGAGCCATCGCCGTGACGCCCCATTTATCGCATTGAACTGCGCGGCGTTGCCGGAAAATCTCATTGAATCAGAAATTTTTGGTCACATCAAAGGCGCCTTCACAGGGGCGCATGAAGCAAGAAAAGGGGCGGCAAGCCAAGCGAATGGCGGAACATTATTCCTTGATGAAATTTGTGAGATGGACATAAATTTGCAATCTAAAATTTTGCGGTTTTTGCAGACCAGTCAAGTTAAACGGGTAGGCAGTGATTGGTCGGAAGATGTAGATGTACGCATCGTTTGCGCAACCAACAGAAATCCGATGACAGAGGTTGCAGAGAAACGTTTCCGGGAAGATTTGTTCTATCGTCTCGACGTGCTCTCAATTGAATTGCCTCCTTTATCCCACCGAGGGAAAGACGTCATCCTGCTGGGCGAAAGTTTCTTGAAAACATATGCCACTGAAGAAGGAAAACAATTCAAATCGATTTCACCTGACGCCCAAGAGTTGATGCTTGAGTATCATTGGCCGGGGAATATTCGCGAACTACAAAATATGATCCGAAAAGCGGTTGTCGTCTATGACGGTGTCGAATTGGAGCCACATATGTTTTCATTGAAGACGGGACGTCCAATGTCTCGAGACGATGACTATAAACTCATTGGTATTGCGGGCGAAAATCCCACTTATACACCTCAACAATCGCTAAAAACGACTGTCACGGTTGATATTCTACAGCCTATGACAACAATTGAGCAAACCATCATAGAGGCTGTAATCGCATCCTGTAATGGAAGCATTCCGAAAGCCTCACAAATCCTGCAGCTAAGTCCCTCAACTATATACAGGAAAAGAGAGGCTTGGATCAAAGAAGATTTAGAGCAACATGCTATAGCAGGTTAAGCTGGAACTATTTCTACCGACTCGAGAAAAAATGTGAGGGTACGATCGTCCGCCGAAAGACCTAGGTATTTCGGGCTCTGCAATTCCGAAACCGATAGCCTGACGGTCACTTCTAGCTCTCCTGACGTTTTATAAGTATCGAACTTAAGAGAGATGACGCCGTTATCTGAGATTTCAGCCGCGGAGACGCTTTCGCCATCAACGGTGATGCTTATGGAATCGGGCTTCTCTGAAAAGAAACCTCCGGTCAGTTTGAGTAAGTAGCTATTTGGTAAGCCTGTCTTTATGGTCTTTGGCACTGCTATGCTGAAGTTAGCTTCTTCACTGCGCATCCAACGGCCTTCAGCTTCTTGTGCCCACCATCCGTCACCATATTTCAGTTTAGGCTCTTGAATTGACAAAACTGACGTCTTGAGAGAACATATATTCACACAAGGCGCGATGTTCAATCTTGCGCGCTTCGCGACCGCGTTTGCCTCCAGATTTTCAACAGTTTGAGGGCCGTTGATTTCTTGGCGGATTGGATCATCCATATTTGGCGTTTCATCAGCAAGCGTTAACTCCATAGTTTGCAGTTGGAGTGTCATTGAGCGCGCATCTTCGCTTTCTCCAAGATCTTTTGGACTTTTTGGATCACCTGCTTCTGGTAGATCAATAAAGATGGAGAGTGCTTCGCCTAGGGGCAAGTCGGTCACAGGGACTGAAAGGACAAAACTCTCCCCGAAAATTCCGGAACCAATCACTTTTCCATTTGCTGAGATAATGACCTGTTCCGGACGTCCTGATTTCGTCATGCCTTGAAGTTTCAGGACAGTGTTTGAGGGTAAGTTTTCTGGAAGCGTCACTCGGAACATAGCGCGATTATCGCGCATCCAACGGCCATAAGGTTCGAATGCCCACCATCCAGCAGTGAAGTCGATTTGATCACGTTGTTCAGCGCTATCTATCGACAACACGTTCCCAAATTCCAGCGGGGTTTGTTTTAGATCCTTGGCTTCGGAGAGTTCCAAATCAAGCAAGCGGTGACGTGAAAACTCAGTGATGTTTAGGGCCGTGCTAGTGCCGCCATATCCCTGCATCTTTAGGAAACCGATCATTTTTCTGGTATGGATATCTGTGGCTTCCGTAATAATGTGATATGGGGTGTCGTCTTGATAAGCCTGCCCATACAAACTTTGGCCAGGTGTTCCGAGAAATTCGAAACCAGCATTATTGACGGCGTCTTCGATTTCGGTGCGAAAGCCCTCGATATAAGCGGGAGCAGTCAGACAGCCATCGCCGGCCAAAACTGGCCAAGCGAAGTGTATGTCGACGCCATGAGCTTTCAGTTTTTGTAGTCGAGTTAAGGCCGGTTTTATGTTACTTCCCAGCTTCAAATTCTGTCTGACTTGGGCTTCCCCCAATATGTAGTCATCGCAATTTTGTTCCGCCACGCCAGCTCCTGGGCCGGACGAAGTTGCGCGTGATTGGTGTCCTGTGGGATGTGTTAAAGCAGAGATGAAAAGATCTTGGGCCGGGGACTCGGTCGGTTGGCCTGCCGCATTCTTCTGTTGTCTCAGTTTAGAAACTACGGTTGCCGGGGGAAGACTGAGGGCGCGCTTTGCACGGCTAAGGGCGGGCATGGATTGGTAGTAATCACGATTGCTGTCAAAAAGGCTATCGACGTAATTATCAGTCAGTTTTTCGCGGTGGTAGAAACTCCATTCCAGCGGCAAAACAACGACATCGCCCGGCCGCGTATAGGTCTCTAGGCGGGTAAGCTTGTCCTCCAAAGCATAACCGGCATTGTCGGCGATATTAATAGCGGTGCGCCCAAGGGCTTCGCTAACGGCGTCTGTATCAATCGCGTGGTGGGAATTAGATCCGGATTCAAAGATAATACGCGGTCCCGGCGTTTCTTTTAGAAGAAACCATTTATATGTCGCAGGGACAGCAGAACGTTCGATAAGGCGGTCGACGGTTAGCGCATAAGCTGCGAGGCAGAGTACCGAAGTTCCAACCATAGCAGCGATAAATGTGCTGAAGTGCTTTACCAATATTCTGGTTTCCGGAGAATCCGTTTTTCTGGGTAATTTGTTGAAAATGTTGGTCATAATATTGTCCAAAAACTCGCGCTAAAAGTTGAAGTATAGGAATGGAGATTGGGTCAAGCTGAGGGATGCTAGGAAGGCGGCTGATGCGGCCACGCCTGAAGTTATTCCCAAGGCGCTAATAAGAGCGGATGACCGTTTCAGCAGGTCTTTCTCGAAAAGCGCAGATATCTCTTTGGTGTTTGGCAAGAGAAATGCGGATGTCGCAGCGAGTGTGCCCCACAGGATTGTCTGAAGCGTGGCAGGCATATGTAGGGCCCCATCTGCTACTGACCCGAACATGCTCAACGTCATTGTGATTGCGCCTGATGTCGTTGTTGCGCGGAAGAATACCCAAGCGACAACAGCGGCCAAGAAGGTGATAGCCCAAGAGCTAATCCGAATAGCTTTGGCTGTTTCAATAATTTCAAGAACGCCGAAAAATTTAGCGATGGCGCGAACGAATTGGTTTATAATCAGATAGAAACCGTGTAGTGCACCCCAGATGAGGAAGTTCCAGTGGGCACCATGCCATAGTCCGCCTAGGACCATTGTCGCAAAATTGTTGATGTACTGGCGTACCTTGCCGTGACGGTTACCGCCAAGAGGTATGTATAGATAATCGCGTAACCAGCGGCTGAGTGTCATGTGCCAGCGGCGCCAAAATTCTGACATGTTTTCTGATTTGTAGGGAGAGTTGAAATTCCAAGGCAGACGGATTGCGAAAAGAAGCCCAAGACCAATTGCCATGTCGGAATAGCCCGAAAAATCAAAATAGATTTGGAAGGTATAGGCGAGGGCACCGCCCCAGGCCGTTATGCTAGTCACAGCAACGCCGCTATCCACAGAGGCGAAAACTTGGTTGGCGTAGGGAGCTATGGAGTCTGCGATCGCCAGTTTTTTGAAGAGACCCAGCGCGAAGAGACATAGGCCTTCGCAAAACATAAACGCGCGCGCGCTTGGCGTGATGATTTTTCGAAATTGCGGCATCATCTCGGCATGATGGACAATCGGTCCCGCGATTAGCTGCGGAAAAAATGTAACAAACAACGCGTACTCAAGCGGGGTGTGCGAGGCGGGGTCCATCTTTCCTGCATGACTGTCACACAGATAGGAAATCTGTTGGAAGGTGAAGAATGAAATTGCGAGCGGTAGAAGTAGCTTTGGATCAGGGAGACCTAGGTCGAACAGCGCGTTGAAATTCACCGTCAGGAAACCGAGGTATTTGTATACACCTAGCAGCAACAGGTTGGCTACGATGCCGATGACCAAAATCTGTTTGGATTTTCGTGTCCCGGGTTGTGCTAAAATATGTTTCGCAAGGACGTAGTTGACGCCCATCGACCCGATCAAAAGTATTAAATACTCTGACTTGAACCAGCTGTAAAAAACAAGACTGGCACCAATCAAAAGAATTTGGCTATGCCAACGCGTTTTGGAGAACAGTGTTGCGAAAAAGCCCAGAAGGACCAAAGGCAGAAATTTTGTCAGGAATACTGGGTCTGTGAATAGCATGTTTCTCAAGCCCCTAGAGGGTAGCAAACGAGGGACTGCTCGCCTGAATTTGTGTTGGAGTTTGGCAGGTCGGTACAACGCCTATGCTCTGCGCTAGGCGAGCCTTCGCTGTATGTAATTCTGCCCGAGCCATCTGTTCACGAATGAATGATAGCTCCCGCATTAGCTCTTCTTTTACTAAGTAAGTCTCAGGTTTGGCTCCTGCCTGAACATCGCGGGCGAGGTCATTTGTGATTTCGCCTTGGATGGAAAGTGCCTTCCATGCGAGCGTTAAGTCATAATCTAATTTATGCATTTGCTCACGAGCGATCATGACCTGCGCCATGACGGCGCTCGCAAGAATTTCGGTTTGTCGTCTTTGCTCCTCCAGCGCGATTTGACCGTTTCGCTTCGTTTCGCCAATTTGGCCCAAGCGTAAAATGTCCCAACTCAAGTTGAGTCCAGCGGAGGCGAAATCTTGGTTCAGTACGAAGCTATTCGTGTTGTGGTTCGCCCCGAGGAAAAAACGCATCGCCGGCAGGTGCCGCCAAAGGTCTTCTTCATTTTTCAATTTTGTCAAATCAGACTGATAAAGTGCTTGCCGAATTTCCGGACGATTTTGGTAAGCAGTTGTAATAAGGTCTAGCGCATTCTTTTC
>CALFWV010000042.1 GCA_937927825.1 uncultured Caulobacterales bacterium
GAAGACCCTGCGAATGACTTTCTGCCGAGCGTGGGAAAAGTAGATGAATTCCGAACCGAATATAAAAACTCCTCGGTGAGATATGACTCCGGGATTCAGACTGGTGATGAAATTTCGATGTTTTATGATCCTATGATATCAAAAATAATTGTAAAGGGTTTTGACAGAAGTTTTGCGCTAGACGGTTTTCGAAAAGCTCTAGAAACAACATTTTTGAATGGCCCAAAAACTAACATAGGCTTTCTAACAAGAATTGCTTATTCCGAAGACTTTATTGCAGCCAACCTCAGCACACATTTTATAAACGACAAAGTTGACGAACTGGTATTTTCGGACTTTTCTGAGACAGATGACGCTTACATTCTTGCCGCAGCCGCTCTCCATGCAGAAGAAAAATCTCTTACTGAAGACTTATGGAATAAAGGCGTCTGGAATGATTTTTCCAGCTGGCGCTTAAACCAGAAAGATCGCACGTTTTTCGGACTGGGTGCAAATGGGATGAACTCGGTCGCAATCGAAGTTGAGGATGCTTATGGAAGGGGCCATGCCTATATTAGGGAGAGCGAAAAATCTGTAGTGGTAGGCTACACAGTATCCGTAACTCCATCAAAATTCTTGGAAGGTTATTGGGATTATGACCTTACTGATGACAAGGTAGAGTTACGCCAAAAAGGCAAAATAATAAGTGTTTTCAGATGCCCAATTTTTTCAGCGTTAGATGCATCATCTAAAAACGCCATAACCGCCCCCATGCCAGGGAAAATTATCGCGCTGAACGTGGCCATTGGCGACGCCGTCTCCAAAGGTGATCCCCTTGTCGTGATGGAGGCCATGAAAATGGAACAAACCCTCACCGCGCCGCGTGACGGCGTTGTCGCGGAAGTCGGCGCAGCCCTTGGCGAGCTTGTGACAGACGGAACCCTATTAGTTCGATTAGAAGAAGAGACAAAATAGATGTCCACAACATCCTACCCCACGCTGCAATTCGGACATTCTGAAACGACAGAAATGATCCGCGAGACGGTTTATCAATTTTGCCAGGCCGAGATTATGCCGATCGCGGATGAGGTTGATGCATCGAATGAATTCCCGCGTCACCTTTGGGAGAAAATGGGCGCGCTGGGTATGCACGGCATTACCGTATCCGAGAGCGATGGCGGGCTCGGCCTCGGCTATTTGGAACATACCATCGCGATTGAGGAAGTCTCCCGCGCGAGCGCATCCATCGGTCTGTCTTACGGCGCGCATTCTAATCTCTGCATCAATCAAATCCAGCGCTGGGGGAATGCCGAGCAGAAGGCCAAATATCTGCCCAAGCTGATGTCCGGCGAACATCTCGGCAGTCTCGCCATGAGCGAACCCGGTGCGGGATCGGACGTGATGTCCATGCGGTTAAAGGCCGAAACAGCGCAAGGCGGTTATTTGCTGAACGGGAATAAAATGTGGATCACAAATGCCCCGACGGCTGACACATTATTGGTTTATGCCAAAACCGACCCGAGCGCCGGCAGCAAATCCGTGTCTGCCTTCCTGATTGAGAAAGATTTCGAAGGTTTTTCAACCGCGCAAAAACTCGACAAGTTAGGCATGCGCGGATCGGACACGTGCGAGCTGGTCTTTGAGGATTGCTTTGTCCCAAAAGAAAATATTGTCGGCGAAATTGGCGACGGCGCGAAAATCCTGATGTCCGGTCTGGACTATGAACGTGTCGTGTTGTCGGCCGTTTCAACCGGCATTATGCAAGCCTGCCTCGATACGGTGCTGCCCTATATTCACGAGCGGAAACAATTCGGCAAAGCCATTGGCGAGTTTCAGCTGATGCAAGGCAAGCTGGCGGATATGTATGTGTCGCTCTCCACCGCGCGGTCTTATTCCTATGCCGTTGCGGCCGCCTGTGACCGGGGCGAGACGACCCGCAAAGACGCGGCGGGTTGTATTCTCTATGCTGCCGAACGCGCCACACAGGTTGCGCTGGACGCCATCCAAATGCTGGGCGGGAATGGCTATATCAATGATTACCCGACCGGGCGATATTTACGCGATGCAAAGCTGATGGAAATTGGCGCGGGGACCAGCGAAATACGCCGCTGGCTGATTGGCCGCGAGCTATTCAACGAAACGACGTAAAAGGCGGCGAAACTGCGCGGAAAAGAAAGAAGCTCCCGACCACACGGGGCGCAATGGTGGTCGAGAGCTATAAGATAATTCGAAAACTATCCTATACTTCTATTTAGCCCAGCTTAACTGAAAGTCACCCCCTTGTATGCTGTAAACGCTGTGTCTGGTTAATTTTGTCCGTAAAATTGCGTGATATTTTCGAGGTTGGGGCGCGGGCGAGGTAAAGACCCCGTCGTTGCCGTCCCGATATAGATGTAACCCGCAACACGTTGCCCGGTTTCCAGCCCCAGCGCGGCATTGACGATTTCGTCATAGGCGTACCATTCGGTCAGCCATTGCGCCGCAAATCCATGGGCCTGCGCCGCTAAACACATATTCATACAGGCGGCCCCGGCGGATAGCTCCTGCTCCCATTTCGGCGTGCCGCGCGGGCAATCAACCGGCGATGAAATGACCGCGACGACCAACGGGGCGCGGGTCAGGCGCCCCCCCTCAAAAATCGCGCGATCAGCGGGCGCCGTTGGATTCGCTGCCATAAATGCGGTGGAGATATGTTGTCCAAAGCTAGATCGAGCCTGGCCTTCAAACACGATAAAGCGCCACGGGGCGAGTTTCCGGTGATCCGGCACACGCGCCGCAATCTCCAAAATTTTATCGCGTGTGTCGGCATCAGGACCGGGTCCGGCCATAGCCTTGGCTAGATTGGATCGACGGTCTCTCAAAAAATCAACCACCTGCGGACGGTGAGCCGGAAGTGGGAAAGGCGTGAGCGTATCGGTCATGGCATCGTATATAGGGACATAGACGCTCGTCATCAAACGGGTTAAATAGTTTTATGTCAATTGACGAGACATCTTCGGCCAAAACTCGGCGTTGCCCATCCTGCAGCGAAACACTGAATATCGCGGAGCTCCCAGATTATTTGCTGCGGGACGAGGGAAAGAAAATCAAATGCTTCAATTGTAAAAACGTCAGCCACCTTTCATCTCCCGCTCGCCGCGGCTTTATCGGGGCTGTTTTATTCTCCACGCCGCTCTTTTTCCTTGCGTCTATTCCCAGCCTGATTGCGATTGCCCTGCTTATAGATTACTTAGGCGGAAATTGGAGTGGGAGACAGGTCGGAATTGTCTTTCTCTTTCCTGCGTGTCTGGCTGTTACTTACCTGCTTTCGCGATATATTATGCGCCTGACTCGCTTTTACTTTTGCCCTCTGGAGCTGCTCTGAATATGACTTCACCTGAAAACAAACTTGCCACCCTTGGGCTCACCCTGCCAACGCCCGCCGCGCCCGTCGCGAATTATGTTCCCTATGTCATCAGCGGAAATCTCGTATTTATCTCCGGTCAGATTTCCAAAATCGGCGAGGAGGAAGTCAAAGGTCGTTTGGGCGAAGCCATGAGTGTTGAACAAGGCCAAGCCGCCGCTCGCCTCTCTGCTTTGAACCTAATCGCGCAAATGAAATCCGCCTGTGATGGGGATTTATCGCGCGTGAAACGCATCGTAAAACTGGGCGGATTTGTACAGGCGACGGCGAACGCCACACAAGCCGATATTCCGAAAGTCATTAACGGGTGTTCTGATTTGATGGTCGAAGTTTTTGGAGACGCCGGACGTCATGCGCGCTTTGCCGTATCTGCGCCCAGCCTGCCGCTAGATGTCGCAGTTGAAATCGATGCTGTTGTGGAGATTAGCGCGTAGGAACACCTATGACGTCCCCGCAATTCACTGCAACTATCCTCACCCGTATTAGCGACGTATCTGCTACGGATTGGGATGCGCTTATCCCGTCCGGCAACCACCCGTTCCTCTCTCACCGCTTCTTACTCGCGATGGAAGAGAGCGGTTCAGCCGCGGCAGAGACGGGTTGGATGCCCCGTCATATTTGGGTCGAGGATGAGACCGGGACAGCTATTGGCGCCGCGCCTCTGTATGTAAAAATGCACAGCCAAGGCGAATATGTTTTCGACCACGCTTGGGCCAATGCCCTCTCGCAGGCGGGGATGGATTATTATCCCAAGCTGCAATGTTCTGTACCCTTTACGCCCGCAACGGGGCCGCGCCTGCTGGCCAACACGCCGGAAGGCCGGCAAGCGGTTGCCGGTGCCATGATGCAGGCCTGCGGGGAATGGGGGATGTCGGGGGTGCATCTGACCTTCCTGCAAGATGAAGACCGCGCCGTGCTGAAGGCTCTAGGATTTGCCGCTCGGGAAGACCGCCAGTTTCATTTTCTCAATCGCGGCTATGCCGATTTCGACGGCTTTCTCGCCAGTCTGTCGTCGCGCAAACGCAAGAACATCCGCAAAGAGCGCAAAGCCGCCCAAGACGGCGTCAGCATAGAGCGGTTAACCGGCGATGATTTGAAAGACAAACATTGGGATTTGTTTTACCGCTGTTATCTCGACACAAGTCAGCGAAAATGGGGGCGGCCTTACCTCACGCGAGAATTCTTTGAACTGATGCAGCAAACCATGCGGGATGATATTTGCCTAGTGACTGCGTCTATGGACGACACGCCCGTCGCGGCGGCATTAAACTATATCGGCTCAGATGCGCTATACGGACGGAACTGGGGGTCACTGGTGCACAAACCCTTCCTGCATTTCGAGCTGTGTTATTATCAAGCGATCGAAGCCGGGATAGAGCTGGGCCTGCCGCGCGTGGAAGCGGGGGCGCAAGGCGAGCATAAACTCGCACGCGGATATGAACCTGTGGTCACGCACTCGGCGCACTGGCTCTCCCATCCGGGCCTGATGCAGGGCGTAGAGGATTACCTGGTTCGGGAACGCGCCGCTGTGGAACATGAGGTCGATATATTGTCGAAACACACGCCGTTCAAAAAAATTTAAGCCGGCGGTTGTAACCCTTTTGCAAATAAAAGACTGCGGCCCAAACAGTTCGGATCCTCAGCCTGATAGGTGACCTCGGCGAAACCCGCCTGTTTCAGAATTTTGGTATATTCCGCTGCTGACAGGCTCGCATGATAAACGGTCTCATCGTCAATTTTTCCCGTGACTTCCCCGGCCTCCGTGCCGACCGTCAGCAGAATGGATCCACCCGGTTTGAGACGTTTTGCATATTCACGAAGAGCGGCTCTCTGCTGCGCCATGGAAAGATGGAAAAACCCGTCCCAACTTAAGATACCGTCAAACTGCCCAAAATCCGGGAGCTCCGTTATATCTGCAACACACCATTTACAATCGGGATAGATCTTCCGGGCAATTTCAATCATAGTCGGGGCGTAATCAACCCCGGTGACCGAATGACCTCGCGCGAGAAAATAGGCGGCAATCGGGTCGCCCGTTCCGCAGGCTAAATCCAATATTTGGCTCGCTTCCGGCAGGTGTTTCGCAAATCGGTCCAGCCAGTTATTTTCGTATCCCGTGCGGTTGCGCCGCCTATGCCAAAATTCGGCTTTTCGCGTATAAACGCGTTGGGTGTCAGCCTTTACCGTCTCTAAATTCAATCCGGATTCCTTTCCTCTGGATAGCCGTCTTATCTGATAGCATAGCTTTTCACAGGGCGTCGTTCGTGGTGTAAGGCCTTATGACCTTACACGACACATATAATGATGAGAATATTTTCGCGCAGATCCTCAGAGGAGAGATGCCTTGCGCGAAGGTTTATGAAGATGCGGGCACGTTAGTGATTATGGATGCGTTTCCGCAATCAAGAGGCCACTGCCTGATTATCCCGCGCGGCCCCTCTATCAATTTGCTTCACGTGAAACCCAAAGACATCGGACGGCTCTTCGGTACTGTTCAGCGGGTAGCGCAGGCGGTCGAGACCGCGTTGAAACCCGACGGGATTGTCGTGACGCAGTTTAACGGCGCGCCCGCCGGTCAGACCGTTTTTCATACCCATGTCCATGTCATTCCCCGCTATGAGGGGCAAGCACTGGGTGGGCACGGCGGAGAGATGGCGAATATGGATGAGCTGCAAACTTTGGCCCAACAAATCAGAAATGAATTGGAAAAGTAAGATGAGAGCTCTTTTAACAACGATTGCCGCTGCTGCACTTCTGTCTGCCTGTGGAGAAACCCCGCCAAAAGCCGAGACTTCACCCGCCGCAAAAACTGCGCCGTCCAGCTATGACATCACTCGTCAATATGAGAAATTTGCCGAAGTTCAGATGAACCCGGATGTGTCTTTCTTGACGGACACGGAACGGAGTGTCGTCAATACGTTGATTGAGGCAAGTGATTACCTGTCCAAGATTTACCTGTTGCAGCGCGGAGCGGATTATCCACAACGCCGTGCGGAGATCGCTAAGACAGGAAGCGCTATGGAGCTCGCCATGTTTGATCTGCACTATGGACCTTGTGACACATTGGAAGACGACAATCATGTCTTCGTTGCCGATACGCCTTGCCCGGCAGGCGGCGGATTTTATCCGGTGGATATGACTAAAGACGAATTTGAACAATGGATTGCAGATCATCCGGACGACAAAGCCGCCTTCACATCAGGCTATACCGTAATCCGCCGGACGGATAATGGCGGGTTGAAAGCCATTCCTTATCATGTGGAATATGCGGAATATTTGAAGCCCGCAGCACGACTTTTGCGTCGAGCTGCGCGCGAGACTGAAAATCTCAAATTGCGGCGCTTTCTCCGCCTACGCGCAGATGCTTTTTTGAATGATGAGTATTTCGAGAGTGAAATGGCGTGGATGGATTTGGACGGCCCCATTGAAATCGCGATTGGGCCTTATGAAGTTTATGATGACGGATTATTCGCCTATAAAACGGCCTATGAGAGCTTTGTGACTGTCAAAAATCCGGACGAATCGGCGGCGCTGGCGAAATATAAAGACTTCCTCGTCGACATGGAAAAGAACCTGCCTGTCCCGGAGGCGTATAAGAATTTTGCGCGCGGGTTTGAGAGTCCGATTGCCGTAACCTATCAAGTCCACGGCGGCGGCGATAATGAGAACGGGGTGCAGACCATTGCTTTCAACCTGCCCAATGACGAGCGGGTACGCGAAGCGAAAGGCGCAAAAAAGGTTATCCTGAATAATGTGCTTGGTGCAAAATATGATCGTATCCTCGCCCCGATTGGTGAGCGCGTTTTGGTGCCGGAACAAGCCGAGCTGACAGCCAAAAAATGGATGGGGAATAATACGCTTTTCCACGAATTGTCCCATTCACTCGGGCCCGGCACGATTACGGTGAACGGCGAGAAAACAACCGTCAACGCACAACTCAAAGAGCTGTCTTCCGGTTTGGAAGAAGGTAAAGCCGACGTTATGGCGGCCTATAACATCCTGTATATGATGGACCGAGGTGAGCTCGATATTGCAGAACGCGAAGCTTTCCTCGCAACTTATTTTTCCGGAAAATTCCGCTCTATGCGGTTCGGAACGGGCGCCGCCCACGCAAAAGGTGCGGCGTTCCAGTATAATTACTTCCGTGAAACGGGTGCCGCAGAATGGCTGCCAAAAGAGAAGCGCTTTCGGTTGGATTTTGACAAGCTTGAGCAAGCGATTTCAGATCTGACCGGGAAAGTTGTCATGATTCAAGGCGACGGCAATTATGATGCGGCCAAGGCGTTTTTAGATAAATATATGCCGCTGGACGCTGCAGCCGAAACTGTCCTGAATAATCTGGACGACATCCCTTATGACATTCGTCCTATCTATCCGGAGTCACTCTAATGAAACATCTACTGCTATCTTTAATTATGCTGACAGGTTTCGGCTTGGCGGCTTGTTCGGACGCGGAGAACCCTACCGCATCGAAAAGCGCCGTCGGATTACTCGGTGACTGGCAGTCTTTGGATGATGTGAATTACGTCTTGAAATTCAATACTGAAAACTACCGAGAGTTTTACGAAAATGAAGAAATGTCTCGCGATCAATGGCAGGCCGTCAATAATTGTGACGGCCGCCAGAGCGTCGATAAAGCGGCGCCTTCATATGGCGGATTTTTGATTTGGACACGGGAAACAGATGACCGCATTTGCTACGTAATTTCTGATTGGACGGCAGACAGCGTTTCATTCACCTATGCCGGCACCACATCGTCATACACGCGGGTGAATTAACCCGTTTGAGAAAAACTCAGCGACTCGCCGTCAATAAGCTCAATCTTGTCTTCGCAGCTCTCCTCGCCAGATGTGCAACGAATTTCCGGAATACTGAGTGTATCAAATGCATCGCAGCTCTGCCCTTCAACAATCACGCGCGCTTCTGACGCCTCTCCCGGCGGTGCAACAGGTGCAAACATATTCCCTTTGGCGTCTTCACCGGGGCCGGTTAAATCAAAGGCAATCATGGTGACATTGGTTGGGTCATCCAACCCATTTTCAATACGGATAGGAATAATGCAGGCACGCGGCTCGGATACGGGCGCGTTGAGACGCAAGGCCACGACATCCTCTTGAATGATAGGCTCGGCATCAATGGTTTGGCCCTTTACGGCCACATCCGCCGCTTTATCTGCGGGCTGACAGGCGGCCACGAATGCAGCCAATAAAATATATCGTTTCATAACTAACCTTACGCCTAAACTGGAATTGCGTTGCGTGTGCAATAATCCTGTACGATTTCACGTAAAGAAGACAAGCGCGATTCAACGCTCATATGCGGGCCAATCTCACGCGCCAAATCCTGTGCATCTAATTTTAATAGCGCGGCTTTTACCGGGCCAATTCCGGTTACGGGCATGGATAATTTACGGTAACCCAGAGCCGCCAATGTCACAGCCTCCAGCGGCCGGCCGGCAATCTCTCCGCAAACCGAAACGGGCGTGTCGTTCAAAGCACATCGGTCCGCAATAAATTTTAATACCGACAAAGCGGCAGGATGAAGGGGATCATACCGATCAGACACACGCGCATTATCGCGATCTGCCGCAAAAAAGAACTGCATCAAATCATTTGCACCCACGCTCACGAAATCGGCATGATCACAAACGGCCGAGACTTGCCAGGCTAAAGACGGCGTTTCCAACATCACTCCGACTTCGATTTTCTCAGGTAAATCCAATCCTAACGCGGACGCTCGGTCAACTTCTCTATCAAATAATGCGCGAGCCTCTATCATTTCATCAACGGTTGTCACCATAGGGAACATGACCCGCAAATGTCGGTTGGCCCCGGCCGCAACAAGTGCGCGAAGCTGGTACCGCATCAAGCCCGGACGATCCAAAGCAATGCGTATCGCCCGCCATCCAATGGCCGGATTTTCTTCAGGAACCGGATCTATGTAGGGCAAAATTTTATCACCACCCAAATCCAGCGTTCGGAAGGTCACAGGCCGTGTTCCAGCCGCTTCTATCGCTTCGCGATAAAGGGCAGTCTGTTCTTTTAGCTTAGGCATAAAATCGCTGACCATGAACTGAAACTCGGT
Source organism: uncultured Caulobacterales bacterium (assembly GCA_937927825.1). Lineage (GTDB taxonomy): Bacteria > Pseudomonadota > Alphaproteobacteria > Caulobacterales > Maricaulaceae > Litorimonas. Next base: position 9,467 of record CALFWV010000042.1, read on the forward strand.
CCGGAAAAGCCCAATGCCATCCGCCCCAACCTGGTCCAGCTGTGGCAAGTCCACCAGAAGCCCTGCATTCAATTGCAAGGACATGACCTGCCCATCCTTGGTCACGCTCGGCTGCATCTTCATGGCATCATATGTGCGTGCGAGCTCACCTTTGACGTTCATGCGCAGGTCAAAACTATCTTCAACAGAGTCGAGCGGGCGAATATGTACAACGCCGGATTCGCCGTCGACCAATACGGCGTCACCCGTTTCGATCAGGTCCAATATTCCATCGGCCCGTCCAACCAGTGGAATGCCCAAAGCCCGGCAGATTATCGCCGCATGAGAGGTGGCTGACCCCTCCTCCAAAACAATGCCGCGTAATTTTTTACGGTCATAATCCAATAATTCTGCCGGGCCCAATTCCCGCGCAAACAAAATTGCATCATCGGATAACTTGCGGTTGCCGGGGCCGAGCTGTTCCCCTCCTAACGCCCGAATGAGGCGGTTAGCCAGATCTTCGAGATCATGCAGTCGGGCCCGCAAATAGGGGTCATTTGCTTTCATCAACCGCGCGCGATGTTCGTTTCTCACGCGTTCGACCGCAGCTTCAGATGTCAAACCCGATGAAACGGCCTCGCGCAATCTTCCGACCCATTTCCGGTCATAGGCAAACATGCGGTAGGTTTCGTAAATTTCTTTTGAGGCCCGCGAGAGAGAGGCCGCCTCCCCTGAAACCATGGCGTCCACACTCGCACGCAGAATTTTGATACCCTCTTCCAAACGGTTCTGTTCGACTGTTATATTCTCAGCCAGAAGGTTTGCAGGCGCAACAGGCGGTAAATGCAAATGAGCAGACCCTCTAACAAGTCCCGGTGCAAAAGCTTTGCCTTCAAAACGTTCGGGTTTCACAGAAGCGAGCGTGATGCCTTTCAGCGCCGCTTTCTTACCGCCGACACGTTCGTCATCAATGATGATTTCCGCAAGTACCATCGCCACTGTAAGCAAATCTTCGACTTCCGCTTCGTTGAATGTGCGCGATTGCTCGCTTTGGACAACCAAAACACCCAAGGTCCGGCCGCCACGCAAAATCGGGACCGCGAGGAAACTCTTAAACGGGTCTTCACCTGTCTCTGGACGATAAGAAAAAAGCGGATGGGACGGCGCATCGGCTAAATTAAGAGGTCGCGCAGTCAAGGCGACGTGTCCAACCAAACCTTCACCCGGCTTCATACGCGTTTTGTGGACAGCGGATTTCTTCAGGCCTTCAGTCGCAGAGAGTTCTAGCTCCGCGCCGGGACGCAAAAGATAGATAGAGGCCACACGAACGCGCATTGAAGACTGAATGGCAACGACGAAATCATCGAGCCGTTCTTGTACCGATTCCGTACCGGCCATGGCCAAACGAATGGCCTGCATCAATTTCGGCGGAGTCGTCTTTATGTCAGCATCCAATGTCATAACTCTATCTTAGCAGGCTCATCTCCATAAAGCCCGTAAAATTCTGTGCAAATTGGTAAAGCGTCTTTCGCAATTCGCTCATCTTTGGGGTTTGAAATAAGAGGTTAATTCTCTTGGGTATCGGCGTCATCAATATCTTCAACCGGAGCACTGGTATCTCGGCCCATGACGGGCTCCTCGATATGAATGATAACTCGGCCCGCTTTTAAATCGACTTTTGGGACGCCAATTTTTGTAAAAGGATGGAAAAAACTATTCTGGTTCTCTGCGGATTTACCCGGCTGAATTTCCAACATAGTCCCGGCTCCAAAATCATGGACGCCGCAAATTTTTCCAACACGTTTCCCATCCGTAGATTTCACGTCCAAGCCCATCAAATCAGTATAATAGAAATCATCTTCGTCAGCTTCCGGAAATGCGCTGCGCGGAACGAAAAGCTGCGTGCCCTTCATCGCCATTGCCTGCTCACGCGTTTTAATTTCCGGAGAGCGCATAGTGAAGGCATTATTAATTGGACGGGGATTTTTCGGCGTCAGAATTACGGTCCCGTCCTCCGCCAGAAGCGGGCCATAGGTTGAAAAATCTTTCGGATTTTGCGTGAAGGACTTTACTTTGACAGCCCCATGTACGCCATGCGCCCCGACGATGATCGCAACGCAGGTCAATGGCTCATTCGCCGCGCTCAAAGCAGTGCCTTTATCTCGTCGATTAAATCCACTTTTTCCCAAGAAAACTCACCATCAGGTCCCGGCTCCCGGCCAAAATGACCATAGGCAGAGCTTGGGGCATATATGGGTTTGTTCAAATCCAGATGCTTCCGAATACCCCGCGGTGTCAAATCCATAATCCGGCGAATAATGTTTTCAATACGATCGCCTTTAATCGGGTTATTGTCATCAACATTCACGTAAACCGACGTCGGTGCAGCTACGCCAATCGCATAGCTCACCTGGATTTCCACCCAAGGTGCAACGCCTGCGGCAACGAGATTTTTTGCCAAATAGCGCGTTGCATAAGCAGCTGAGCGATCAACCTTTGTGGGGTCTTTGCCGGAAAAAGCCCCGCCGCCATGTGGAGCCATTCCGCCATAAGTATCGACGATAATTTTACGGCCGGTCAGACCTGCATCTCCGTCCGGTCCGCCAATCACAAATTTGCCTGTAGGGTTGATATGATAAATGGTATTATCTGTCAGCCAGCCTGTTGGAAGAACGTCATCAATATAAGGCTTTACCCGTTCCGCAATTGCGCGGCTGTCTAAAGACGCATCCAAATGTTGAGTCGACAAAACAATAGCGGTCGCTTCAACCGGGCGGCCGTTGTGATAGCGGACGGTCACTTGCGATTTGCTGTCGGGACCGAGCCAGTCTTGACCTTCTGTTTTGCGGGCCTTTGCCAAGCGTTCCAAAATTTTATGCGAGTAATGCACGGGGGCAGGCATGAGCGCGCCCGGGACATCGAGCGACGCGTAGCCAAACATGATGCCTTGGTCGCCAGCACCCTCTTCCGCGTGGAGCCCGGCTCCGGAGTCAACGCCTTGCGCAATATCGACGCTCTGCGGATGAAGCAACACATCAATATCGGCATGTTTCCAATGAAATCCGTCTTGCTCGTAGCCGATGTCTTTGATGGCTTCGCGGGCCAAGGCTTCGATACGGTCCGGTGTGATAGACGTCGGGCCCCGAGTCTCGCCAGCTATGACGACTTTATTGGTTGTTGTCAGCGTTTCAGCCGCGACTCGGACCTGCCAAGGGTCCATGCCTTCTTTGATGGCTTCGCGAAAATATAGATCTACAATTTCATCCGAAATACGGTCAGCAACTTTATCGGGATGACCTTCCGAAACGGATTCCGATGTAAACTCGTAAGATTGGCGGCTCATGGCTCGCTCCTCAATTTTAAGGCTTGGAGTTTACCCCCGGCCTGAACGGGGGGCTTTTTATTATTCAGAAGAGGTTTCGAACGCTCAGAAATTGGACCGTCCTGTTTTTGTCGAAACCTTAGTAACGATAATGCTCAGGCTTATACGGACCTTCGGCCTTCACGCCGATATACTCCGCTTGCTCTTGCGTCATTTCCGTGAGCTTCACGCCGATCCGTTCCAGATGCAGACGCGCTACTTTCTCGTCCAAATGTTTTGGCAACATATAGACTTTATTCTCATATTTCTTTGTTTCGGCATGCGCGTCTTCCCACAAATCCATTTGAGCAAGGACTTGGTTGGTAAAGCTGGCGGACATTACAAATGACGGATGGCCCGTCGCATTTCCAAGATTTAAGAGGCGACCTTGGGAGAGTAAAATCATCCGATTACCGGAAGGAAATGTAATCATATCAACTTGGTCTTTGATATTCGTCCATTTGTGGTTTTGCAAAGCCGCCACTTGAATTTCATTGTCAAAGTGACCAATGTTTCCAACAATCGCCATGTCTTTCATTTCGCGCATATGTTCGATGCGGATGACGTCTTTATTGCCCGTTGTCGTGACGAAAATATCAGCCGTCGCAACGGTGTCTTCCAGAGTTGTCACTTCGAAGCCATCCATCGCGGCCTGAAGCGCGCAAATTGGGTCCACTTCGGTGACTTTGACTCGCGCCCCTGCGCCGGCGAGTGAAGCCGCCGAGCCTTTACCGACATCCCCATATCCCAAAACAACGGCGGTTTTACCGGCCATCATCGTATCCGTCGCGCGGCGAATGCCGTCGACAAGCGATTCCTTACAGCCATATTTATTATCAAACTTCGACTTTGTGACGGAGTCGTTCACATTAATAGCCGGAAACGGCAGCTGCCCTTTTTCAACAAGTTCATAAAGACGGTGAACGCCTGTTGTTGTTTCTTCTGACACGCCTACAATCTGGTCACGCATTTTCGTAAACCACCCCGGAGACGCCGCCATGCGCTTTTTGATTTGCGCAAAAATCGCCGCTTCTTCTTCGGACCCGGGCTCACCTTCTACCAGCTCCGGCTCGCCATTTTCGACGCGCGCGCCGAGAAGGATGTAAAGGGTCGCATCCCCGCCATCATCCAAGATAAGATTTGGACCTTCGGGGAATAAGAATGACTTATCAAGATAATCCCAATGTTCTGTCAGAGATTGACCTTTAATGGCGAAAACAGGCGTTCCGCCCGCTGCAATCGCGGCCGCCGCATGATCCTGTGTCGAGAAAATATTGCAAGAGGCCCAACGAACATCAGCGCCCAAGGCTGTCAGGGTTTCGATCAAAACCGCTGTTTGAATGGTCATGTGCAAAGAGCCGACAATGCGAGCGCCCTTGAGAGGTTTGCTCTCACCAAATTCCTCGCGCAGGGACATGAGGCCCGGCATTTCGGTTTCGGCGATATCCAATTCCTTTCGCCCGAACTCGGCGAGGGAAATGTCTTTGACGATATAATCTTGTGCGCTCATGATACTGTGTCCTGATAGGTCCGGTCGTCGGGCTGCGTGAGAAGGTTAGGGGCCAATACGCCTTCCCCCGCGTTTCGTCAACGCGATATAACGTTTTTTTTATATGGCATAAATATCGCTTTAAGTCTTAGAGGACTTGAAAGCAAAGGGCGGGGATATTCCACTAGTTTGCAGACACAAACAGACTATCGTTGGGCGCAGGGTCTGATAGAGAGACAGCTGTGTCTACTCCGCCTTCACGCCCTGCCGTTTCCGTCATCATTGTGAATTACAATGCCGGCGAATATCTGCGCCCTTGCGTAGAGAGCTTGCTGACACAGACGCTCCCTGATTTTGAGTGTATTCTTATCGACAATGGCAGCACAGATGGGTCATTGCAGACATTACCCGAGTTGGATGAACGGTTTACAATCATTGAGGCCGGTGAGAACCTAGGCTTTGCGGTCGCCAATAACCGCGCAGCAAAGAAAGCCACTGCGGATTGGCTCGCTTTGCTCAACCCTGACGCATTTGCTCGGCCCGATTGGCTGGAGAAAGGCATGGCGGCGCGCACGCGGCTCCCCGACACGGCAATGGTCGGCAGCACTCAATATTTGGCCTTGGAGCCCGGCTGCTTTGACGGCTTAGGCGACGAGTATCATGCCTTTGGGATCGCTTGGCGCGCGGGATTTGGGATGCCCGTCACGGAGGTTCATGACCGCGAGACCTTTGGTCCATGCGGTGCAGGTGCATTTTACGATCGCAGCGTGTTTCAATCTCTTGGCGGATTTGATGAGCGTTTTTTTTGCTATCATGAGGACGTGGACCTCGCCTTCCGGATGCGTTTGGCTGGATATCGCTGCGTGCAAAGCGCAGACGCCATTATAGACCATGTCAGTTCAGCCATTTCCGGCCGGGCCTCTGACTTTGCCGTTTATCATGGAACGCGGAACCGAATTTGGACATTTTTCAACAACATGCCTGGCCCATTGCTTATGGTTCTAACTGTCCCGCATATTTTATCCAACTTAGCTTTCCTCAGCGTAAGTCTTTTTCGCAAGGGCCGTTTTAAACCGACCTTTCGCGGTATGCGCCACGGGTTTTTTACACGGCCCAAAAGCCAACTGACAAAGCAACCCAGGCGAGCAAGCTTACCCGCACTTCTCCGCGCTATGGGATGGAACCCTTTGAAGGTCGTAAAGCGCGCTCCCGTCAATATTGAACGACTTCCAAATGAAACCGTTTCTGGACGGCGGCAAAATTCCTGATAGGAAGTCGCAAGAAAAATATGCCAAAAATGGCTAAGCAGGACATATGTACAGTAAACTAACCCGTCGGGGCGTGATGGGATTGACAGCGGGGGCTGGACTGGCCGCCTGCACAGCGCCGGAGTCTGTCACAGGCAAGAACGCCGCCGTACTAAAAGCGGGGGCCTTTGCCCATGGCGTGGCTTCGGGGGATCCCTTCACAACCAGTGTCCTGCTTTGGACCCGGGTCTCCACCGAAATTAAGGGTGATGTAGAGGTTCTGTGGAAGATCTCTCGTGACGCTGAATTTAAAGACCTCGCGGGAACAGGCATCTCTACAACAAACGCCGCCAGAGATTATTGCGTTAAAGTCATTGCCGAAAATTTAGATCCAGGCCGAACTTATTACTATTGCTTCCACGCCGGCGAGGCGGTCTCAGAGACAGGCCGGACACGCACCTTGCCAGAGGGGGAAACGAACCGCTTGCGATTTGCCATTGTTTCCTGTGCAAATTGGCAACATGGTTATTTCAACACGTATGACGCCATTGCGAAACGCGCCGTCGACCAACCCTATGATGCCATGATTCATCTGGGGGATTATTATTATGAATATGGCGCTCTTGATGCGCCGCGTTTGCCGGACCGTATTCACGAACCGACCCATGAAATTGTTGAACTTGCCGATTATCGTCAACGTCATGCGCAATACAGGTCTGACGCGGCCCTACAGGCCGCGACATCAGCCATGCCCTTAATCGCTGTCTGGGACGACCACGAAACAACAAATGATAGCTGGCAGACAGGTGCGCAAAATCACCAACCCGAAACAGAAGGCAATTGGGAGGAGCGAAAGCAGGCCGCTTTGCGCGCCTATTACGAATGGATGCCAATCCGCGAACCTAAAGCCGGCCGCGTCCGGTCTGATATTTACAGAAACTTCCGCTTTGGCAATCTCGCAAATTTGACTTGCGTTGAAACCCGCCTCACCGCGCGAGCCGAACCTATCATTGTGGAATCCTATATTGACGAAATTTCCGCAGAAGGTGGAGCGGATAAATTCCGTAAAGACGTTCTCTACGCACCAAATCGGGAAATGTTTGGCGCGGATCAACAAGCGTTTATCATAAATAATTTGCGTCAATCGAAAGAGGATGGGGTGACGTGGCGGCTGCTCGCCAACCAAGTTATTATGGGACGCTTACTGACACCGGATTTCTCGCCTTATATTGACGAAGCCTCATTAGCCCGCATTGAAGTTGATTGGCCGGAAGTTCGCGATTTTCTTACACTCAGTAAACATAATATGCCGCTCTATCCTGACAGTTGGGACGGCTACCCCGTTGCCCGCGAAAATTTCTACGCGGCGCTGGATGCGGCGGGACTGAATGACATGTTGGTTCTGACAGGCGATGCGCATGAGTTTTGGGTCAATGATTTGACATCGGAAGCCGGCACCAAGCTTGGCATGGAATTCGTGACAAGTTCAGTCTCCTCCGAAACGCTGACTGCTTATTTGGGCGACGGGACAGCAGACCATAATCTTTTGGTGACACAGAAAAATCCCGATGCCCGCTATTATAATGCAACGCGCAGCGGCTTTATCGAACTGACCCTTACGGAGAAGAAAGCGGCCGTGACCATGTTTAATGTCGATACGGTCTTATCCCGCGACTACACCCTGAGTGAAACAGCCAGCTTCACGGTAAAAAAATCCGGCGGCACGTTGAAAGCCAGTTCGCCCAAAGGTTTATCAGTGACGCAGCGCGCTCTCTTCCATGGCTTAGGATAATTATTTCGGCAAACCCGGTGTCCCGGATAGATGCGGGTTCTGCGCGACATAATCCGCTTTGATATGGATGGAGCTTTTGCGAGATCCGTCATGAGACCATCCCGGCGGCGCAAAGAGATATTTCAATCTCTGTCCCATTGTGATTTTGGGTTTGAACACATCTTTTATTGCGCACCACATCTCGCTGAATGCAATCTTGATAGGGTTATAGCTATCCACATTTTGTACGAGACCATATGTGATTTTTGTGTCCCGATCCTCGGGCACAAATGTTCCAAACAACTTATCCCAGACAATGAATATCCCGGCATAATTTGAGTCCAAATATTGTGGGTTCGTCCCATGATGGACGCGGTGATGGGACGGCGTATTAAAAACAGCCTCAAACCAATGAGGCAGGCGATCAATGGCTTCCGTGTGTATCCAATATTGATACAGCAAATTTAACGCACCAACGAAACCAAGAAGGAGCGGATGAACCCCCAAGAAAACCAAGGGTGTGGACAGCAGGACAAACCCCGTAAAATGATTGTTCCAAGGTTGTCGCAGTGCCGTGGAAAGATTGTAAAACTGACTGCTGTGATGGACAACATGGGCCGTCCAAAGCCAGCGTACACGATGTGCTGCGCGATGCTTCCAATAATATAAGAAGTCCTGCGCCACGAGAGCTAGAAATATGATTGGTAGGCTTACGCCCCAATCCAATAGGCGAAATTGCCAGGCCCACATCAAAACGGCGAGGCTGATGAAACCCATCGCTAAATCGGATGCAAGATTTCCGAACCCCATGAACATTGAGGTCAAAGCGTCTTTGGTTTCATAGGTTCCGGCCAATTTTCCCTTGCGAACCAACCACCACTCAATCGCAATCGTCAGCACAAATACCGGCGCTGCAAACGCGAGAACCATGGGAAATGAAGGGGCATCAATCGGCATATGTATAAATCCCCCTCTCGCCCCGGCATGTCAATGCGCCATGGCGCGCCTCTTGCGTGCAGGATAGATTATTCCGGCGGGTCAAGAACCTCCACGCGAATTTGCCTCACATCAACATAGAGCAACTCCCCGGTTTCCCCCGGCCAAATAGAGGCATGATCAAGGCCTTGCTGAGCGGTTAAAGCGCCCGGACGGAACTCCATTTCATAATCTGCCCAGTCAGTGGTCAAGGTCCGTCGCTTCCAACCACTATCCCCGGATCCGGCTGAAAAATATCCGATATCAAATGTCTTCAACGGATTTAGCCTAGAGGCGCGGGCCGTGACCGTCATACGCAGATTTCGAGTCGCAAAAGCCCGTTCATATTCCGGCCCCAAAGGGGCAAATACACCGGGCCCGGGCGGCAAGCTATCGCGGGCAGCGGTACTGCTCAAACGCGCATAGGCTGGCTCCCCGCCCGCGGCTGCAACAAACTCAGCTTGGGTGCCGGGTTGGGCCGTCAAACGTACCAATTCTTCACCGGACAACGTGTAGCCAAATTTATAAATTTCTGTTTCTGTCAAATCTGCGCGCTCTCCAAATGACAAAGCAAGCGCAATGATACCAGCCACAATCAAGGCGGCCAGCGGATAGAAAAATCGGTCTTTCAACATATTGCTGCCGAGGGTTAAAAGCTTAATTCAGGGAAGGTTCAGCCATCTGCTATCATAACTTGCGAGTGGAGTGCCACAGGATTTACTGTTGGAACACATTATTCGGGAGCCATTATGCCAACCCCAGCTAAAATTACATTTACATGTCTCATCGCGACTTGCCTCGCAGGAACAGCCTTTGCTGCACCGCCCGAAGCAAATATGGACGCGGAAATTCTCGCCGAAAAAATAGATGAAAGACTGTCTGACCATAAGGTCGACATTGCAAAATCTACGGCCAGGTTAAAGCGTAAGCTCGAAAAAGGGCAAGCCAAAGCAGAAGGCGACGTCTCGGAAGAAATTGAAGTCGTGATGGATGTGCTGGAAGAGGCTTTTGCCGATGACGGTTTATTCCGCGGCCTCGCCGCGATGTTCAGCGATCTCGCCAGCGATTTAGATGTGGAAACGGATGACGGGAAAACAACGCTCTCATTTGACGGCGCAAAAATCGGTCAAATTGAACGTCGCAAAAGCCGTGACAGCGAAGACAGCTTTTCTATTTCCGGATTAGGAAAGAACCTGACATTTGACCGCGAAACGATTGTCAAGGACGGGAAATCCAAAACCCGTATCGTCATTGATATGGACGGCGAAGATGAGATTGACATCACCTTACCCCAAATAGATTAAAGACAAATCGTCTAGACTAAAAATAATACGGCGCGCTCATCGGCGCGCTCCCGCAAGGCGCTCCCCAACATATCATTTAATTCGTCAGTGAAACGATCCGATGCCGCCTCTGCCCAAGCAGTTTGGACCGCCTTTATAAGGTCCGGGCGTTGCTTGTTGACGGCCGAACGCACCCGCCCATCGGTTAGAATTTGGCGCGCAAGAACCGGAACTTTAGCACTTCGCATTTTCCCGGACAAAGCCTTGCGTCCATATATATATGTCCCGCCCGCCAATGCTCCGCCAACGACAATTCCCAATGGGTTGAGAAAGAGCGGCGCAAATAAATTCGCATGCGCCAGAAGGGAACCGATGAGAATGGCAGATAATGTCGTCCCAACAAGGGCCGTGTCCGACTCCATCGACCCCACATGCGGCATGGCCAGAGACAAGCCTTCCAAATGACGCGAGACATGTTGCGAATCCGTCAGAGACAGGACCATGGCAGGCAATCCATGATCTCTGCACAGCGGGTCTGTCACGGTTTCAATATCGCGCTGCAACCCCGCAAACCAGACATCAATGACCGGACGCAAAGCCGCCTGTGCGGCATCGGAGGCGAGCCACGTCGCGACGCGCTTATTGAGTTCAGCCTCAACATCGTCCAAGCTTTTAATCTGACCGTTACGCCAATCCCGGAAGGTTGGCAAAATACAGGCCTCGGTGATTGCGTCGACCAGGACCGGAGCCAAGGTTCGGCCCAAATCATTGGCAGATTTCTCCGCTTTGACAGAAATGTCTCCGCCGGGCCGCGTGTGTTTATCCACTTCGGACTTAAAACTCGCATGAAGATATTCAAATCGCCCAAGCCAAGATAGGCCGCGTGCGATTGCAAACTCAGGTTCGGCCCCGCGAACAACGCGGGCTTTTGGAAAGGCCGATTTCGTGGCCGGCAGAACCAGCGGTAGACGCGACGCGCCGCCGGTCAGTAAGACCGTATCCGGAAACGTCCCCTCTTTGTCGCCGCCAAGGTTTTCAACGGTTTCTTTCAACGCATAGTCAAACGCCGTGCGCCAACTATAGCCGTGCAATGCGGCCAGAGGTTTATCCAATATGGCCTCTGCATCCGCCTTATCTATCCGGATATCAAAGACGACACCCCTGCCGATGGGCAGACGTTTCAACAATTCAACCGGAACGTCTTCCCCCGTGAAATACGCCTCCTTCGCTTCCCGGCACCAATATTCCATGATGGGACGGTAATGCGGATATTTTTCAATTAGCGCTTCGATTTTTTTGCGGTCTTTTTGGCGCGCGAGATTCAACTCAAAAATCTCAGTATCGAGAAGGCCCGACCCCAAAATATTATGTCCGACGTCCTGCGCGTCCAAATCCCGGCAATAGGTAAAGTCGGTCGTCGAAGACCCGATATCCACGATTAAAACAGACGCCCGCGTGTCTTCAATTGAGAGATAGCCTTGCTCCAAAGCCGTCATCAATGCCGCCCGGGATTCCGGAACAATCCGAACCGTTTTTAAACCCGATGTATGAAAAACATCTCGGTAGGCTTCACGGTCCTCCGCACTCCACCCGCTCGGGCAACCGACAATAAACTGACTATCTTTCGGGCCCAAAATCGTGCCATCCTGTGTCAATCCGTCAATCAAAGCTTGGGTAAACATGAAGGTCGGCACCCTGACCGAGTCCAAATCCAGCTCTCTGGACTTGAATTTTACCGCCACATTCGCTTGGGGGCCTAAGGCGGCCAAATTCAGCGCATCCACACCAATTTTCACGCCGGACTTATCCGTTGCGACCGCTGTGACAAAACTCCGCCGTCCCCGCCACTCCAGTATTTCGGGTTCGCGCACAGTTGCCCCAAAAGCCCGGCCCAAAGCTGTTTCGCCGTGGCCGAGATCAAACCCAATAAATTCCAGATGTTTCATGATCGCACCCAAACAGTCCCGCGGCGCAAGAGGCTTCCGTCTTCGCGCAATAGGGCCGGAGCCGCCATTTCGATTTTCGGCCCCTCCCCCATGCCGGGTAACTCATCAAAATAATCCGAGGTTTTTTTGGAATATGTAACGACCGACACGCCGCCAGAGCGCAACAAGCTCGGCAGCTCTTTTTCAATCAATTCCAGCGCAAAATCACTGTCGCCCGCGCTGCCCGCTTCCAACAAGTTCTGCAGCATAGCAGCCAAGCGGGGCGTATCCGCCCAATGGGTTTGCACCTGCGGTTCGGCCAAGCGCAGTAATATGTGATCAGCCGTTTTCAGGGCGTCTTCGATTTGCCCGATGAGTCCGGGCGCGTCCAAAGTCAGCCGCGCCTCCGCCTTAAATTGCCGCCCGGTGTGATCTTCCAACGCTGCAGGCGGTTTTGTTCGCGGCAAGAGTGACATGAGCTTTTTCCAGCGTTTTGGCTCAAGCGTGTGTAACCCGGCCAAAACGGCGGCAGATAAAATGGCAAGCCCTGCGCCTTGTATAAGCCCAACAACAGCCAAAGCTGCCGCCGCGCCGTAAAATAATGTAGGCCTGCCCAGCACACCTGATACACCGACGGATGGCGTTCCCGTTTCCACATATTTTACGTCTGCGGTAACGGCGCGGTCTAAAACACCCGCGCCGGATTTGATCACTTCAATCAACCAAAGCCCCGCTTTTTGTAAGGCGGGATCTTCCGTGGTCCGTGCAAAGGCCGCCCCAGTTCGGTCCAAGACACTGCGTATGGCGCTCACCGTTTGGGCAGAGGAAAGCGCGCCTTCGCCTCTCACGGATAGGGCCTTCTCCAGCGCCGATCGTTCTCGCGCAAACCCGGGCAAAAGGGACGGGGTCGTCACCTCTGTGCGGGCGAGGTGACCCGGCAATTTCGATAGGCTTTCCATAAGCTTGGATGTTGGGGGTGGAGGCGGATGAGTCAAGCCGTGTCGGGCGGTCGCGTTTTCCCGTTCATTTACCGTTGGGTTTTTCGCCAGACACGCATTTGTGCATCGTATTTTCATATTTCACGGATTAAATAGCTCTATGTTCCGCATTTCTATTCTCGCCTTATGTTTTTGGCTGACAGCCTGTTTCGCTCATGCGCGGCAAAGCCTGCCCGTAGATACAGGCAATACAGAAATTATGCTGGTATCAGGACATGACACGGCCCCTCCGGGATCCAAATTCACGGTCGCTCTGCGCTTGGAATTTGAAGGCAACTGGTACACTTATTGGCGAAATGCGGGCGATAGCGGGGAGGCGGTCAACATCGTCTGGGATTTACCGGACGGAGTCAGCGCCGGTCCAATTAACTGGCCTGCCCCGAAAGTTAAAACAGTCGGTCCGATTGTTTCCTATGGTTTGGACGGCGTGACATGGTTACCCGTAGAGATTACGCTGGACGAAACGCTGGACCCCAATCGCCCTATCACGTTGAAGGCCCATGTTTATTTTTTAGTTTGCGATACAATTTGTATCCCCGAAGATGGTGCATTGTCGCTGCCCATCGGAATCGGCGCGGTCAAGCGAAACGAAACCCACGCCGCGCAAATTCAAGCGGCGGAAGCAAAAATTCCAATATCAGGAAATGCGCGCGGCTCTGCAGCTTTAGAGGCCGGAAAAATCGTCTTCAATATTGTAGATTTACCCAAAGATTTTGAAACGCCCCAACTCTTCCCGCATGCAAACCCCATTATAACACATAGTGACCCGGTCCGCTTTGCACAGGCCGAGACCGGCGTTCAATTTACCGCCTCGCCAAATTACGGATGGGACAACGGGACACCGGAGAGCTTTGAAGCCACGCTGGTTGCAGCGGACGGACGCGCCATTGTCGTTCCGATTTCAACAGACATACGCATAGACATTGGGGCTTTGAAACCCACGGGGTCTTCGGCCAATATTGGAATCATCAGTGCGATTTTCGGCGCGTTCATGGGCGGCCTCATCCTAAATTTGATGCCATGTGTCTTTCCAATTATCTCCCTTAAAGCGCTCTCTCTGGCGAAGACGGCCCATGGAGAGCGAGGCGCCATTCGCCGAGATGCCTGGGCATACACGGCCGGAGTATTGGTAAGTTTCATCATATTTGCCGTTGTCATTATTAGTTTGATAGCCGCAGGCGGAACCGTTGGATGGGGTTTCCAATTGCAATCTCCCTGGTTGGTGGCCTTGCTTTCCCTGCTTCTCTTCGCAATTGGGTTGAATCTGCTAGGCGTTTTTGAGCTAGGTGGTCGTGTTCAAAATGTCGGCTCAACCCGCCTGGGTGCGGGTGGTCCGACATCCAGTTTTATGACGGGTGTGTTAGCCGTTATCGTTGCAACGCCCTGCACCGCACCTTTTATGGCGGGTGCAGTGGGCTTTGCATTGGCAAGTTCATCCATCACGACATTACTTGTCTTTTCTGCATTAGGCTTTGGATTTGCCCTGCCATTTCTGCTCGTCGCATATATTCCGAGGTTGCTAGCGAGCTTACCGAAACCCGGGCCTTGGATGAAAACCTTTCGGCAATTTCTCGCCTTTCCCATGTTTGCGGCGGCCATTTGGCTGGCTTTAGTTCTGGCCCAACAGGCCGAAGGTGACGGCATGAAAAGACTCCTATATGCCGTACTCGCCTTAAGTTTCGGGATTTGGCTCTTGAGTCTGGCCGGACCCTTAAAGAAAATAATTGGCCTCACATCGATAGCCATTGCTGTCGCTTTTCCGGTCACACTCGCGGTCCCTGATGCCGCAGCCAAGGTCCCGTCTAAACCGTGGTCGGCAGACGCTGTTACCACCGCTCGTGCCGAAAACCGTCCGGTCTTCGTAGATTTTACAGCCGCTTGGTGCGTGACATGTAAAGTCAATGAAGGGTTGGTTCTCAATCGGAAACGTACCGCGCGGTTATTTGAGCGCACGGACACAGAGTTTCTTATTGCGGATTGGACAAAGAAGGATGATGTGATTGCAGCAGAGCTAGAGCGTTTTGGCCGGGCCGGCGTTCCGTTATATCTCGTGTATAAACCCGGCGCACAGGACGCGAAAATCTTACCGCAAATCCTGACCTATGAGATTTTGAAAGACGCGTTGGAGTAAGAAAGGCCTATTCAGCGGCCAGTTCAATTTCGATTTCATCTTCTGCTTCATACACTAATATATCGGCGGGCTGACAATCGAGCTCCCGGCAAAGCAAATCCAGTGTTGAGAAACGCACCGCCCGCGCTTTACCCGTTTTCAGAATAGATAAATTGGCCAACGTAATACCAACACGTTCGGCGAGCTCCGTCAGTGACATTTTTCGGTCCAAAAGAACGCGATCGAGATTAACTTTAATAGCCATTAGATTGTCAGTTCCTGATCGGCCCGAAGGGCTGCGCCGTGGCGAAAGGCTTCAGAAATGACAGCAATCACAAAAATAAAAAACCACGTTCCCAGACGAATATCCAAATGTGACCCATCCACGCTCTGCCCATCGCCGCCAATGGCGAAGGAAGCAATCATCCGAAAAACTTCCGTCACGGCGAAAATAATCCAAATATTTCGAAGCCGCGCAATATTCTCAGGTAAGAACGGGTCGCCATGGATAACAGCCTTAACCACGCCGCGCAGTAATTTCAGAACGAAAAACCAGCCGACAGCCACAACCGCGCCCGCTAAACAGCGTCCCATCAAAGTCATAGGTTCAATTTGTGTCGACGCCTCGGCCAGCAGACTATCTCTAAGTCCGCTAGGAACCGCCATTATAATGGCCATGATTAACAGCAAAGCAAAAGAAACTCCAAACACCCATTGCGCCACCATAAGCAAGGGGGACAGCAGCTTCGCCATTGGCGTATCCGCTTGCATATTGATTTGCGCGTCACTCATCATAGAATTATTGATAAACAATAATCTGATACATGCAAGTATTGCGGACAGAGGGATGGCGGACTAAGGCCCCATCATGACGATGACATCCACCCCAAAACAGCGACTCTCACCCGGGCAGAAAATTGTGGTAGCCTCACACAATGAAGGCAAAGTGCGTGAAATTCGTGATCTGCTTCATCCCTTTGGCTTGGAGACCATAAGCGCGGCAGAGTTAAACTTGCCAGAACCCGATGAAACTGAAACCACATTTTCAGGAAATGCGACATTAAAAGCCGTGGCCGCGGCAAAAGCGTCCGGGATGCCCGCCCTATCTGATGATAGCGGATTGGCGGTTGATGCACTGAACGGCGAACCGGGAATTTATGCGGCGCGCTGGGCGGAACTGCCGCGGATAGAGAAAGAGACCTATGGCCAACGCCGTGATTTTGACATGGCCATGTGGCATGTGAATGATAAGCTTGGCGACTCAGAAAACCGTCGCGCCCGATTTATTTGCGCATTATGCCTCGCTTGGCCGAACGGCGAAACTCATGTCTATGAAGGCACGGTTGAGGGGCAGATGATTTGGCCACCCCGCGGCGATAAAGGGTTTGGATACGACCCAATGTTCCAACAACTGGGCCAAAAACAAACATTCGCGGAAATTGACCCCGCAGCCAAACATGCCGTCAGTCACCGGGCTGACGCCTTTGCGAAGTTCTTAGCGGATCAGTTCCCCAACCACCGTGGATAAACTCGCGGTCTATATTCACTGGCCTTATTGCGCGCGCATCTGTCCCTATTGTGACTTCAATGTTTATAAACGCCGAGAGGACAATCTCCTCCTGCCCGCGATATTAGCCGACCTTGCTCATTGGCGAGAGCTGTCGGGGCCGCGCGAGGTGTCGTCTATACATTTCGGCGGCGGGACGCCGTCTTTAATGACTCCCGCTCAAGTTGGCGCCGTGATTCAAACCGTGAGCGCACTCTGGGGGACCTCGGGGATTGAAATTGCGTTGGAAGCAAACCCCCACGAAATAAACGCGGAAGATTGGCGCGGATACCGAGCCGCGGGGTTAAACCGTCTGTCATTGGGCGTGCAAAGTTTCCACGATGCGGCGCTTCGGTTTCTGGGCCGGAACCATGATGGTGATACGGCTCGCGCTGCCCTCGACCTTGCGATCGGGATCTTCCCCAGTGTCTCTGCCGATTTAATTTTCGGATGGGCAGGACAGACCGAAACGAATTTATCCCATGATTTGTCAATTCTGATTGCAGCCGGCGCGCCGCATATTTCGACCTATCAATTGACCATTGAAGACGGAACAGCCTTTGCCAAGGCGGAAACACGCGGACAAACGCGGACTGTCAGTTCCGATCTCTCCGCCGATTTATATGACCAAGTTCGACGGACGTTAATGACGTCCGGGTTCGATCATTATGAAGTGTCTAACTTTGCAAAACCCAAACACAGGTCTCGTCATAATCTCGCCTATTGGCAAGGGTTGGATTATGTGGGCGTCGGTCCAGGTGCCCACGGACGCATAACTTTAAACAACACACGCCATGCGACCGTCGCGCACTTAACCCCCGGCGCCTATACACGCGCAGTTAAAACGACTGGCACTGGAATTGCGAGCCGAGAGAGACTGACGCCATCCGACGCCGCTACAGAATATTTGCTAATGGGCCTGCGAATTGATGAGGGAATATCCCTCACCCGATATACGGAATTGGCGGAGGGCCCTCTCAACGCCGCTGAACTTGAGCCTCTCATTAACGATGGATTGCTCCTGAAACAGGGAGAACGCTTAAGCGCCACTGCGCAGGGGCGATTGGTTCTGAATGCCGTCACGGAGCGATTACTATTGACCTAAAACAAAAAAGGCCCCCTGAGTTTCAGGAGGCCTTTCAAATCGAGTTTGCGAAGATTTAGAACTTTACGGTTCCGCCAATGCTCGCCGCGACATAGCCCGCTTCAACCAAATCTCTTGTATTATAGCCGGTGATGTCTGCCCGCAGACCAACATTATCCGTAAAATAATAGGTTCCGCCTACGCCGGCGACGAAACCGTCAGAGGTGAGCTCTTCGTTAAACGCCAGCTGACCTCCAGTGTTAGGATTGAAAACCTGTCCACCGACTTCCACCTTGCTGGAGTGATACCCCGCGCGGATAAAGACATCGAAGTTTTCGCCGGGTTTGCGGAGAATGCCAAAAACGGAAGTTTGAGAGGCAACGCCGAGCGAAAGGCCGTCTTCTTCAATCTCAGAGAGACCTTGTCCCAGTTCTACTTCAGCGCCAAAATACTTATATTTTACCCCTGCACGGAAATACGCTGCAAATGTTGAGTCGCTCACAACGGTTGTTCGGCCATCTGAATCCGAGAACTGAGCCGTTGCGACGTTCGCGTCAGCATAGACATGCCACTCTTTTGGTTTTTTAGGCGTAACGACTTCTTCATCCATAATGACGTCGTCCTGTGCAAATGCATACATTGGCGCAGAGATAAAGCTGCACACTGCAGCACTGGCAATGAGTAGGTTTTTCATGTTTCCCCCTTGAAATAAGAGAGGGGTGATAAAGGAGAAAATACAAAAAAAAAGAGTAAATTTTTGAAAAACGGGTATTTTTCAAAATACAGTTTAAACTACTGCTTAGACCACAAAAAAGCCGAGCACATTGGCCCGGCAAATTTTTCGCAATTTTAACGCAGGTTAATTGTTCTTGGGCGCAAGAACCATCGTCATCAGACGACCTTCTGTTTTGGGTTCAAACTCGACTTTGCAATCCTCAGCAAAATCTTCTTTGACGCGGGCCAATAAATCCATGCCGCGGTCCATATGCGCCATTTCACGGCCTCGAAAACGGACAGTAACTTTGACTTTATCGCCACGATCAAAAAATTTCCGCATCGCTTTGGTTTTCACCCCATAGTCATGCACGTCGATATTCGGACGCATTTTGATTTCTTTCAGCGCCTGTGTGCGCTGGTTCTTACGATTTGCGGCCTTTTTCTTTTGGTTTTCAAAGCGCATCTTACCGTAATCCAACACTTTACAAACAGGTGTTAGGCCAGGGGCGACTTCGACGAGATCAAGTCCGGCGTCACGGGCGGCGGCTAAAGCTTCGCTGAGAGGGACAGTCCCTCGTTTTTCACCATCGGCCAAGATGAGCAGGACATTATCGGCGGTAATGTCGCGGTTAATGCGCGGGCCTTTGGGTTTTTTGGCGGGTTGGGCCGAGAGGGGTCTTCTAGCGATTGGGGTTCTCCTGAGGTTATGACAATCGAGTGGTGTTAAGCCGCGATATGGCGGTTTTATGCCGCATTTACAAGGGAAACCGCCCAAAAACCCTAAGGTTTAAATAAATCCCTATAGACACTTAAAAGGGCTGTTTGCAGCGCGGCTTTCGAATATTGCTGGCCAATCCTATCCCGTGCGCCGCTCAATCCGGTTAAGTCATCCACCCGGCCAATGGCATCAGCCAAAACCTTCGCATCGCCCGGCGGGGTTCGCCATCCGGTGACGCCGTCAACCACCACCTCTACAGCGCCGCCGTGGTCAGCCGCAATCACAGGCCTACCCATCGCTTGCGCCTCCGCAGCCGTGCGGCCAAAGGCTTCCGGATCTGTCGACGGACAAATGACGACATCCGCGGCCAGATATGCGGCGGCAACATCGGAATCATGCCCCGGGATATGAACGCGGGACCCCAGGTTAAGCGCGTTGGCCTGCGCCCTCAACTCCGCCACATATTCATCTCGGCCTTGTGGGTCCCCCAGCAAAACAAGATGCGTATCAACAGATAAATGTGACAAAGCTTCGATAGCAACGGACTGTCCCTTCCAGCGGGTCAGTCGGCCAGGAAGTAACACAAGTCTAGCCTCGGGCGGCACGCCCCAACGCGCGCGCCGGGCCACAGCGCTATCTGCAGAAAGTCGGGCGGGATTAAAAACTTCCATATCCACGCCGCGCGGAATCACGACGATTTTATGCGGATCAGTGCCATGTTCGCGAATGATATGCTCGCATGTAAAGTTCGAATTCGCGATGATGATATCACCTTTTGCCATCACCGAATTATAACCGCGCTTAAGCGCCCATTTCGCGTTATAAACCCCATGATAAGTTGTGACGAAAGGGACCCGTTCGGCCCGCGCCGCAAACATTGCGGGCCAAGCGGGTGCGCGAGACCGAGCATGGACAATATCAATATTATGCTCAGCAATCAGCCGTCGGACACCCGCAATCCGCCAGGGAACAGAGAGGATATTCTTCGATCCAATCGCTGCCGTATGATGGACTCCGCCCAATGCTACTAACTCAGCTGTGAGCCGACCGCCATTTGAGAGCACATGCGCGCCATGGCCATTTGCGACCAAAACCTCGACCGTTTCTAAAACAGTCCGTTCAACACCTCCGGCATTGAGGTCCGGCAAAATTTGCAGCACATTCATAAATCTCTCTTAGCCTAATCGGAATCATAATGCCCGACTTTCTAACAACTGCGGACAATGAAAAAATTGCCTATAAAAAGTCGGACGGAGAAGGTCCGACCTTAATTTGGTGCGGGGGCCTGAAATCCGATATGGAAGGCTCTAAAGCCGTGCATCTCCACGGCTGGGCAAAGGCACGCGGACAGGCTTTTATCCGATTTGACTATTTCGGGCACGGTAAAAGTAGCGGGGCATTTATAGACGGGACGATGTCCCGTTGGGCCGCCGATATAAAATGCGTTCGGGATGAATTATGTGACGGCCCCGTTATTTTGATTGGCTCGTCAATGGGGGGCTGGGCTGCACTTTTGGCCGCTATCGCCAACACGCCGCGTGTTGCAGGATTAGTTCTGATAAATCCGGCGCCTGATTTCACTGAAAAATTAACGGTCGCCGGATGGACAGCAGCACAGATCAAAGCGCTTGAAGATGACGGTGTGGTATATGAGCCGTCAGGCTATGACGAACCCTATGCCTATTCCAAAGCCTTGATAGAAGATGGGCGTGCGCGGCAAATCTTAGATATGCCAATCCCGCTGACCTGCCCCATTCGGATTTTGCAGGGTTATGAAGATAGTGTTGTGCCATGGGCCCATTCCAAACGGCTCATCGATATGCTGACATCCAAAGACCTGACATATACATTGGTAGCAGGCGGGGACCATAGCCTCTCGCGGGAAGGCGATTTGAAGCTGATAGAAACCGCAATTGAGTCTCTCCTCTAATGGTCACCCCCCTCAATAAACGTCCTCGTTCAGGTCCCTATTCTGGATTAAACGCGCGCTCGGCTAAACGGTTTTTAACGCAAGCTTTTTCGGAAGCGGGCATTCCTTTTGCCGAGGACGACGCGCTCGAGATTGTTTTGGCAGCGACAGGCTTTGACAAAATAGCCCTCATGCTGCGCGGAACGGAATTCCTGACGCCCGAGGTATTTGAGACAATTCAGTCATATATGACGCGCCGCCTGTCCGGGGAACCTGTTGATCATATTTTAGGCTGGCGCGAGTTTTATGGGCGTCGGTTCAAAATTTCAGGAGATGTTTTGTCCCCACGCGCGGATACCGAACCCTTGGTGCGCGGCGCACTATCTCGATTAGAAAAAACAGCGCGGCCCATCTTACTGGACATGGGGACAGGCAGCGGCGCAATTGGGTTAACGCTGCTGGCTGAATTACCGGAGGCCGATTTACTGGCAACGGATATTTCCGAAGCCGCTCTAAAAATCGCCAAAGAAAATGCGGCAACGCTGCATGTGAAAGACCGTGCAGAATTTCTATTAGGCGGATGGTGGGACGCCGTCCCCGAAAATCTGACCTTTGATATGATACTCTCGAATCCGCCCTATATAACGAATGCCGCGATGGAAACATTAGAAACAGAGGTTGTCCGTTATGACCCTGATTTGGCGCTTCGGGGAGGTCCCGATGGATTGGACGCGTACAGGGCAATAATTGCAACGGCGCCGCTCCGTTTGAAGTGCGGTGGGTGGCTGGGCCTGGAGATAGGGTTTGACCAAGGGCACGAACTCAAAGTGCTCTTAAATTCAGGGTCTTGGGAGAATATTACGATCGACAAAGACTTGGGTGGGCTGGACCGTGTAGTCTGGGCTCGGAAAGCCGATTGAATTGAGGTGAAAAACTGCTTTGCATAGGCCTCGGGCTTTGCTAGGCGAATTCTGCAGTTTTGAACGTTCGAGACCTAAACGACGCGAACGCCGCTGCTATAGCCGACAGATCCGGGGCCTTTGCACGACTTTCCGTGTGTTTGGATGCCCTGCCAGCTGTCACTCCATTTGAGGAAGACCGATGAAGCGTCAACGCGGCCGTAATCGCAATAAAAATACTAATCGTAACAGTAATCATAATAATCACAATCGGTCCATGGATAGCCAAGGTCCCGGTGTGAAAGTACGCGGCAATGCGTCCACAATTTATGAAAAATACACAACCCTCGCGCGGGATGCCAAAATGGGCGGAAGCCGGGTCAATGCTGAAAACTTGCTGCAACATGCAGAGCATTATCTCCGCTTGATGAATGTCCAAGAAGCCGCGAAGCGCGAAGCGCAAGAAGCGCGCGAAAAAGCAGAGGCTGAACGGGCCGCCCGCCGTGCCGAACGCGGGGAGACGGATGGAGAGGATGACGGCGACGATAATCGCAATACTCGCCGGAATAATAACCGGAACCACAATAATCGCCGAGATCGTGACGATTCTAATGCCTCCGAAAGTAAGACGCCTGAAGGCAAGTCTGACGCCCCTGCGGAATTGGATGTGATCGAGCCGCAAGCCGATATCCCAAAGGCAAAATCTTCTGAAGACAACACTAAACCAAAAGCCAAAAAGGCCGAAACAGGTGACGCAGAAGACGCCCCCAAGCGTCGCCGTAAAGCGCCGGCGCGCAAATCGGAAGACGCGGTTGAGGCCGCCGAATAGTTGATCTCTGAAACGCCGCGTCTGTCACTGGTGACGCGGCTGCATCTTGAAGAGTAAGACTGAATTCCTATCTCGGACAGGAAAGCGGGCGTGACGCGCCCCAATTAAATTCCTTACCGAGGTCATAGAATGGACATTCAAGCCTACACTCAACGCGCGCGGAGCGTGATACAGGCGGCGCAAACAGAAGCCGTTACCCGCGACCATCAACAACTTGTGCCCGCCCATATTTTACGCAGCCTACTGCATGAAGACGGCGGCTTACCCCGTAATCTCGTAAAAATGGCGGGAACATCGCCCGATGCGGTTGATACGGCGGTCAATCAAACCCTGAACAAATTACCAAAAGTCGAAGGGGGATCGGGTCTGTCCTTGTCTAAAGCTGCGACGAAAGTCTTTGCAGTAGCAGAGAAAACAGCCAAAGACGCTGGCGACGCCTTTGTCACCCTTGAACGTCTCTTACTGGCGACGGTTACAAATGCGGATAAAGATTTGCGCGGCGCCCTTTCCACGTCCGGATTAGATGCAAAAAGGCTAGGCGAAGCCATTGCCTCCGTACGCTCCGACGACCCCGTAACCTCCGATGCCGCCGAGGATCAATATGAGGCCCTCTCCAAATATGCGCGTGATTTGACACAGGCCGCGCGGGACGGAAAGCTTGATCCCGTCATTGGACGGGACGAAGAAATTCGGCGAACGCTGCAAGTTCTCTCCCGGCGATCAAAAAACAACCCGCTTCTGATTGGTGAACCCGGAGTCGGAAAAACTGCGATTGCCGAAGGCTTGGCCGTGCGTATCGTCTCCGGCGATGTGCCGGAATCTGTGCGGGAGAAGAGATTACTCGCACTGGATATGGGTGCACTCATAGCAGGCGCAAAATATCGCGGAGAGTTCGAGGAGCGGCTCAAAGCCGTGTTAAAAGAAATTGAGAAGGCCGACGGCCGAATCATTCTCTTCATCGACGAAATTCACACATTGGTCGGCGCGGGCAAAGGCGACGGCGCGATGGATGCAGCCAACCTTCTAAAGCCTGCGCTCGCGCGCGGAGAACTTCATTGTATCGGCGCGACAACACTGGACGAGTATCGCAAACATTTAGAAAAAGACGCGGCCCTCGCGCGGCGTTTCCTGACCGTCTTTGTGACGGAGCCCACGGTAGAAGATACGATTTCTATTCTGCGAGGTCTCAAAGATAAATATGAAGTCCATCACGGAATTCGTATCTCAGACGCGGCCATTGTATCTGCCGCGCAATTATCCAATCGCTATATCACGGACCGCTTCCTGCCTGACAAGGCCATTGATTTGATGGACGAAGCCGCAAGTCGATTGCGGATGCAAGTCGACAGCAAGCCTGAAGCGCTGGATGAAATTGACCGCCGCATTGTGCAATTGCGCATTGAGGTAGAAGCCCTGAAGAAAGAAAAAGATACGGCGTCAAAAACACGTTTGGAAAAACGTCAAGCTGAAATAGATGACTTGCAATCCCAATCCGATGAAATGACGTCAAGCTGGCAGGCTGAGAAAGCTAAACTTGCCAGTGCCACAAATATTGTCGAGGATTTAGACCGCGCCCGGTTTGAATTACAAGACGCGGTGCGGCGCGGTGACTATGAAACGGCGGGCCGTTTGCAACATGAGGACATCCCCGCATTGGAAGCCAAAGCTGCCGAGCTGGAAAAACGATCAGATGAGCCGAGCCTCGCGAGTGAAACCGTTACAGCGGAAACTATCGCAAATGTTGTGTCCCGTTGGACGGGCGTGCCCGTGGAAAAAATGCTGGAAGGCGAACGGGAAAAACTGCTCTCTATGGAAAGCGTTTTGGGCGCACGGGTTGTCGGACAGGAACGCGCCGTGGAGGCCGTGTCCGACGCGGTGCGCCGCGCGCGCGCCGGACTGCGCGATCCGCAACGTCCCATTGGCAGCTTTATGTTCCTTGGCCCAACGGGTGTCGGTAAAACCGAACTGACCAAAGCGCTTGCCGAATTCATGTTTGATGACGACCAAGCCATCACCCGGATGGATATGTCCGAATATATGGAGAAACATTCCGTTGCCCGCATGATCGGAGCACCGCCCGGCTATGTGGGATATGATGAAGGCGGGGCATTGACAGAGGCCGTCCGCCGCCGCCCTTATCAGGTGGTTTTATTTGACGAAGTTGAGAAGGCCCATCCGGATGTCTTTAATATCTTGCTGCAAGTTTTAGATGATGGACGCCTAACGGACGGTCAAGGCCGCACGGTTGACTTCCGCAACACACTTATCATCATGACGTCCAATATTGGGGCGCAGCACCTGCTCAATCTCGCTGATGGAGATAATGTTCAGGCGGCAAAAGTGGGCGTAATGGCTGAGGTAAATGCGCATTTCCGCCCGGAGTTTTTGAACCGCATTGATGAAATTTTGCTGTTCGAAAGGTTGAAACCCGAACATATGGGCGCGATTGTCGATATTCAAATGCGACGATTGCAGGGCTGGTTGAAAGACAAGCAAATCACCGTCGAATTATCGAATGCGGCGCGGGAACATCTCGCCAAGGCAGGTTATGATCCAAGTTTTGGTGCGCGTCCGCTTAAACGGGTCATCCAAAAATTGGTGCAGGATGAACTGGCCCGCGAACTTCTGGGTGGTCGCATTGCCGATGGGGATACAGTTAAAGTCAACGCGGCGGGCGGGAAAATCCGAGTCAGCGTCGGCTAACAATTTGGGATGTAAGGTTTCGTAATCCTGCATCCCAAAAAAAAAGCGGCCCCGAAGGGCCGCTTTTATAAATTTTAGAGCTGTTGATTATGTCTTAGGTCCGGGTTTCTTACGCGGGGTCCCGTCTTTTTTCAGCAAATTACCGTCCTTATCGCGCGGGATTTTTGTACCGGGCTTCGGACCGCGTTTTCCGGTTGTAGAAGATTTCGGTGCCGTCGTTTTGTTTTTCGATCCCGCGGGACGACCGCGCTTCTTGGGTGCAGAGGGTTCCAAAGTTTTGACAGGGGTTGGGTCATCCGCAGGATTTGGGACACTGCCCTTGCCCATAATTTTTTCTGTCTGAGTTTTTTCAGCAGAAGATTTATCCAAACCTGTTTTTTCGCGAACCGACGCCGTGGCCGCCTTCGCCTTGCCTGAAACACTCTCGCCGATTTCACCAACATTATCCCGCATGGTCTTTGTCGCCTCGCGTGTCCGCGCGGCTGCAAGCTCAGCGGCCTTGCGCGCTTCCAAAACCGGATCAATATCAGCCAGTTCAGATTTCCCGCCATCGGGGGAAAGGTTGTCGTTAATGCGGAAGACCGCAACGGCCAGCTCGCTCAACAAACGAATAAGCACGAGAGCAAAAAGAATAGAGATGAAAAACTGAACAAAGCTTATGACCGATGCCAGAGGTCCAAGCGAAATTGACTTCAACGCCGTGGAAAAGAAGCCCAGTCCCCACGTAATCAACGCCAGCCAGAAAAACGGTACAATGAGTTTTTCTTTGAATAATTTTTCAAAAGAAAAAAAGAAGTTTAGAAGATTTTTCATGAGGGTCCCGAATTTATATCAAGAATTTATATCAATTCGAGACCGTAACTATCTTCAATTTGGCGTCGCTGCAACCCAAGGATTCGGCCGTGGTTTCTGTGATATTAAAACAGTATAAATTATTCAGGAAGCGCCGCAGTGGAAACAGCACCGCTAATTTGCGGTGACGGAGACAGCGTTTCCGATTGGGCCCTCATCTTTTCAATTTTTGTCCGTTGCGTTTTGAACGCGGGATACTGATCCTTCGACAAAGGTTTTCCGGATAGCTGTGACAGGCGGCGCGGGTTTATCTTTTTCCCATGGTGAATGACTTCATAGTGTAAATGCGGTCCGGTCGAGCGGCCCGTTGTCCCAACATAACCGATGACTTGGTCTTGTTTGACGTAAGCTCCCGCTCTGACGCCGCGCGCAAATCCCTTTAAATGAGCATAGGCTGTTTTATAGCCATCCGTGTGGCGGATACGGATATAATTTCCAAAGCTGCCATAACGGTTCGCGCGTTCAACCGTACCGGAACCGGCGGCTAAAACAGGTGTGCCGCGCGGTGCCGCAAAATCAACGCCTGTATGCATTTTACGATATCCCAAAATCGGATGTTTACGGCGGCCGTAGGAGGAAGACAGACGCGCACCATGTACGGGGGTTGCTCGCAATTTACGTTTCGCTGTTTTGCCGTCAGCATCGTAAAAATTCTCGCGACCCTTTTCATCTTCAAAGAGCCAATATTCTGATGTTTTTCCGCGCGGAGAAAAAGAGGTATAGAGCAAATCGCCCGCTTTGACGATCTCGCCTTTTTGATCGCGCGCAACTTCAAAAAACATTTCGAACGCATCGCCCGGCTGGATATCGCGCTGAAAATCGACGGAGTATTCATAGATATTTGCGAATTGCACGACGACCTTATCCGGCGCACCCAATCGGGTTGCGTCAACATAAAGCGAATTTTCAACCGTCGCTTTCACGCCAATCGTTTCATATTTGAACTCTGCCGCAATTTTTCGCGCCGCGTAGCTCTCCCCGGCGCGGTCAACAAAAACCGTCGTTTCGACGTTGGGTTTGAATGTGAGATGATCGAGGGTCTCACCCGAAAAATGTAAGTTAAAATTCTGACCGGCGCGTAAATTACGCGGTTTATAAACTTCACCAAAGGCTTGGGTGACGCGGTACGCCTGTTGTCCGGTCAAGCCATTGCGTTGCAGAAGCGGTCCAAGATTGTCACCGGGGTTTAGCGTGACAGTTTTAACGGACGTATTGGCCGTGAAATCAGAATCCAGTCCCATGTCAAAACGCGAAATATCGAGCGAGGGCACAGAGGTCATCTGAACATCGGGTTCAACCGCATCAGCTTGACCTTTGGGAAAAGCAATGATGCCTGCAATGCCTATGACCGCGGCAGCGGCGAGAAAGCGGTGGCGATTTTGTTTTGGAATGACAGTATGTCGAAACCGAGCAAACGCGTCCACACGTTCGTGCAAGGCACTCATTGCGCTTTGCGGGTCTGCGTCCGATTGCAGCGCAGCCTCAATGTGATTTTTATCAGTCATAATTACTTGCCCGGCACGCGTCTCAAAATAGAGATTTCCCACTGCGTGTCTCATGCCCCCATTTTCCCTAAATCAGGGTTAACGCATTCTTATATGACCTGTAAACTGACCGATTTGTAAGGGTTGGTTTTGTTGGTCTTAAGACAGAAGGTCCTCTATGCCTAATGCGTAGGAGGTCGAGCCATTTCTGTGCAAGACAAAAATTCAGTTAGGCCAAAGCCCGCTGCCCGCGAAAAGCGCTGGTTTACCCGCTGGTGGGCTTGGTGCCTGTGGCTGCTACTCACCCTGATTTTGATAGCGTTTACCGTCGGTCTTTGGGTGTGGACACAGCGTTACGCCTTGATGGAAGATCTGGTGGTTGACGCTTTGGCAGAGTCCGGATTCGATGCGGATTTGGATATTGTTTCCGTTGGCCGCACCCAAGCCAGAGTTAAAGATATTCGGGTCAGGCAAGGCGGTGAAGAGTTGATACATATTGAGAACCTACAAGCGGATTACATTTGGCCGGATATTCGCGAGCGAAAACTCAAACGCCTCCAACTTGAAGGCGCGACGGGGCGGCTGCGCCTTGGCGAAGATTGGAAACCGGCGGAGAGCTGGATTCAAAATTTGTTGAGCGGAGGCATCGATGATGGCGGCGAGAGCGGTGGGTTTCCGGAAAACGGTATACGCCTGACTGACGGCAGACTCATCTTGAGCTCCCCTCTTGGCAAGGCGACATTATATATCGACGGAGAGGCTCCAACGAAAACGGACTTCACCTCTGAAATTACACTCGCGCCGTCCGATCTGTCCTACGCAGGATATTCCGCAAAAGGGGCCGGTTTCGTTGCCTTAGAGAAAACAGGCGGAGAACTGCGCATTATCGGGCAAGCCCAAACCGCCGCGCTT
Organism: uncultured Caulobacterales bacterium; assembly: GCA_937927825.1. GTDB lineage: Bacteria > Pseudomonadota > Alphaproteobacteria > Caulobacterales > Maricaulaceae > Litorimonas. The sequence goes on from CALFWV010000042.1 coordinate 38,258, forward strand.
TCAAATTCCCGGCTCGACATCACCGATGCAGATTTGCAACTGGACGGGACGCTTAATTTGGAAACCCTATCATATGCGGGGAGCGCCTCTCTGGATGGTCAAACTCTGTCGAGCGACCTCTTTGCGTCAGGGCCGGCACGTTTGGGTTGGGACGGCAAAATTTCTCCGCGCGGTCAAATAAATGCGTCCGGTACATGGAGCGTCTCGGCGCAAAATGCGCGTTCGCCGCGTCCGGCCCGCGCAGCAGAGGTTGCAGAAACCCTGTCGCTTTTCCCGGCCTTCAGTAAAGTTCCGGTCACGGAACATTACGCCGCGCAAATGCGGGACACTGTCTTTGATTTTATCATGGGATCGGACGTCGCAGGTCAAGGAAACCTGATCTATGGCCCCGAAGGGTTTACCGTGAGTCCTGTGGGCACCGTAAACATCAAATCTACACGTAATGCGTTAAGCCTACGGCCACGCATAGGGCAAGATTTCTATGTCTATGATGCAGATCGTAAAAACATTTCCGCTCGCATGAACGGCGTATTTGACAAACCTGTTGGCCTAACACTGACGGATATTCAGCTCGATGCGGCCTCGGAAAATGGCATTAGCTTAAACGGTATCAAGGCCTTTTCTGCGCGTGTGACAACGCGGGCGGATTGGCGCACACAAAGTGCGGAGGGGCGGCCCGTCCGCTTGGGTCCGCTAGATGCGTCTTTGCGTTATGACGCTGCCAAGACGCCCAGACGGCTGAGCGTTACAACGGCGCTGGATTATGATGGAGAGTTACCCGGTGGATCCGTCGAGCGTTTAAATTTGGACGGACGGTTGGATGTTCGCCTTTATCAATCACAGCAAGTTTTGGATTTCACGCCAAAACCCGGCACGCGTGTCACACTAAACGCGTTGGAAACGCCGACGAGGTGGCGAGGCGAGGATATAAGTTTCACCCTTCCGCGCACCCCGAATCTATTCACACGCACCGCCGACTCTTCGGTTTTAGCGGCGACGCTGAGCGAGGCGGATTTCACGCTTATACATCCTCCAACCGAGACGGCGGCAGAACAGAGATTAGACATTCAATCCGCTGCCATGACATTAAACGGGACGCTATTTCCCAATGCCACGCAAGATTGGACCGTTGATTTTACGACTGTCGAGTATGCCAGTGACACATTGCCGGGACCGGGGACAATCGCCACGGCCGAGCAAGCGGTCCTGACCGCAAAACTGGCGTCTGGACAGCCCCCGCAGATTACATTGGACAGTCCTTCTATTACAGCAGAGACGCCTCTGGTGCGCTTATCCAATATAGGTTTCAGCCTTGGCGGCACGCCCGATACTTACAGCGTCCAACATAAGGGCGGCACAATCAATGTCATCGGGTCAGCCTTTGCCCCGACGGCCGCAGCCGCGGGACTTGCGAGCTTCCCGGCCGATGGAAACATAAATTTCGCAGACGGCACCTTTAGCGGCACCGCCGGTCTTCGCGTTGCAAAGGCCAATAACGCGGCCGTCAATGTTGATTACACCTATCGGCGCGGCGCAGGCACAGCCGATATTGATATTCCATCCATCCTATTCACACCAAAAGGTCTGCAACCCCAAGCCCTCATCCCTGCCTTTCGCGGGAAGGTCGCCCGGGTCGAAGGGGAAGCGAGAGCCAGGCTAAAACTCAGTTTCGCCGATGGCGTCATTACGGACTCCAGTGGAACAGTCCAGCTCGTCGACATGGCGGTTGGCACCGCGCCCGGTCCGATTGAAGGTCTGAACACGACGTTGCGGTTCGCCTCGCTTTTCCCTGTGCAGACCGATGGGCAGCAAACCCTGACCATGAAGAGTTTCAATCCGGGCTTCCCGTTGGAGAACGGCATTGTCGCATTCAATCTCGTTCCCGAGGGTGTGCAGGTCGATACTGCGACTTGGCCGTTTGGCAAGGGGGCCTTCGCCCTGGACCCATTCACTTGGGTCTATGCGGCAGAAGAAAACCGCGTCACGATGCGGGTGAAGGACATCGCCCTGAGCGATTTTCTAAATAATTTCGGGAATAAAAAAATCGAAGCCACCGGTAATGTAGTCGGCGTGTTCCCAATTGTCGTTCGCGGTATTGACGTTTTGATTGAAAAAGGCCGGATATCTGTGCCGGATGGCGGCGTCATAAAATATGATCCCGGTCCCGGCGTTCCCGCCTATAGCGAAGCCGAAGCCATTAAAGTTCTGCGCGAAAAACGAACGAACGAATATGCCGCGCTGGCGCAGGATGCCTTGCGAGAGTTTCGCTACCGAGAGCTGAGCGCCTCTCTCGACGGGCCGATAAATGGAGACGTTGAAATTGGTCTGGTTTTTGATGGATCCAACAGCAAGGTTTTAAACCGCCAACCTTTCCGCTTTGACGTCACGGTTAAAGGTGAGCTCTTTAACATTATACGAAGTTTTAATTCCAATGCGCAGGTTAAATCTGAAATTTTACGCCAGAACGGGAAATTGCCGGAAGGAACCGTAATCGGGCAATAAACACCTTGTCTAACCGGGGCCGGAGCTGTTCGGCGCGCTGGTCCCGATAACATCATCCGCAACGAAGGCATTATCTCTGCGTTCCTGACCAAATGTCCCCATGGGACCATGACCGGGGACGAAGCGCATCTCATTCCCGAGCGGCCAGAGTTTTTCGGTAATTGAATTTAATAATTGTTGGTGATTACCCTTTGGGAAATCCGTACGTCCAATGGATCCCCGAAATAATACATCGCCAACAAAAGCGATTTTCATATCTGCATTGTAAATCACGACGTGGCCGGGCGTATGGCCGGGCGTATGCAGCACATTGAATTTTACACCGGACAGTTCGAGCACATCGCCGTCTACAAGATAACGGTCGGGCACGACGGCGCGGCCCATACCGGGGTGCCCATATTGCGCCCATTGGTCGGAGATACCATCCATCCAAAACTGGTCATCTTTATGTGGGCCGATGACTGAAACGCCGAGTGTTTCGCGCAATTCATCCGCGCCGCCCGCATGATCCAAATGTCCATGGGTCAGCCACATTTCTTTCAATGTGATGCCCATGTTATCCAGTGTCTCTTTCAAGCGGACCGCTTCCCCGCCCGGGTCTATGAGCACGCCCTCTTTCGTGTCGACATCATATAGCAAAGAGCAATTTTGCTGAAATGGGGTAACAGGGAGAAGTTTAAGATCGAGGCGGGCCATAAGGTTTATCTGTGTTGGTTCCGGCGGCGGGTCAAGACCCGGTCTTCCGGGTCCGGATAAGATCATCCGCGTAACTGTGACACATGTTTCATATCGGTGTCACGTTCCTGTCACATCGAAGCTGCAACACAGAGCTCATATACTCTGATTGCCAAAGTCCTTCTCTTTCCCGGAAGCTGACTTTGTAAACTAGGCCGCTCCGCAAAGACCCCCTTTCCCCTTGGTTTTGTCTCGCGGAGCGGCCCTTTTTTTTGGCTCTGCTCAAATATGAACCCTTTGTCATAAACTGGAAAAGGTCCCGACAGGTTAAGGATGTCATTTGTAATTCATACGGTCCGTTGGCTGCGGTGATACCTCCCCCAACCCAGCACTGACAGCGTAAAGGCGGCCCAGATTGAAAAGACCCGCATTGGCATATCCGATGTGGGTCTTTTTGCATTCAGTCGACCCCAACATAAAATATTATTTTACATAGCCAGATGATCCCGGATTAACTGAGCAACATTAATGCGTGCCCGTAATCGCGTCGCGAGCATATACATCCCGCCCAATTTCCGTTGAAGGAACACAGTTTCCGCCGGAGGCACGTGCCAAAGCTCCCGATTTCCGGCGATTTCCATGCCCCTATCGCGCAAATCCGTCGCTATTGAATTACTGCCAAAATCAAAATCCTCATCCCGGCTCAGCGGTGCGACTGACATTGCAATCATATCGCTGATAATGTCGCGCGGTTCGCCGGATATGTCGGCGGGGATGAGGCCCATTTTTGCAATATGGGTCATGATGTTTTCGACATTTCCGGATAGGCAGGTTTCCATCAATTGGCGATATTCGGCCGATAACCCTTCGCTAATTTCGCGCGTGGCCCCAAAGTCCAACAGTACGATTTGTTCCCTTTCGTCATTATATCGGTAATTTGCGAAATTCGGGTCGGTCTGCATGAGCTTAAACTCAAATAATTCACGCAAGGTCAGAGACATGAGCAGATAAACGATGCGGTCTCTCACCTCTTGCGGCGCGTCCATCATCGCCTCAATCGGGCGGCTTTCGATATAGGACATGGCCAGCACTTTGTCGGTCGATAGCGCCTCATAATAGTGCGGCACTTGAAAATCATCCTCAGCCGACAATAAAGCTCCGAAGCGGCAGAGGTAATCCGCCTCGCGAATATAATCCGCTTCCTGGTGAAGCTGGCTGCGTCCTTCTTCAATAATGGGTTTGACGTTCATTGACGCGGGCACAAGGCCCGATATCTTCAGAAGGGCGGCGACATTTTTGACGTCGCTATCGATGCTCTCACGCACGCCAGGATATTGGACTTTGATTGCGACATCGGCGCCATCGGGCAAAATGGCGCGATGAACCTGCCCGATTGACGCGGCTGCAATCGGACGCGTTTGGAAATGTTCAAACCGGGTAAGCCAATCCTCGCCCCATTCGGACTTAAGGACTTTGGCCAATTGGGTCGCCGGCATATGTTGCGCGCTGGCCCTTAAGCGCGCGAGAATATCTGCGAGCTCTTTAGGCAGAAAATCTCCGCTATCCATGGAAATCATCTGACCGATTTTCATCGCCGCGCCGCGCATATTGGAAAGCTGCTGCGTGAGCTTCATGGCATTAGCCGGCGTCAGGAATAGGTCAGACGCTTTCGGGCGCTTCCCGCTGGCGAATTGCTTTGCGCCGTTCAGAGCCACATTGCCGGCAATACCCGCCGCCATACCGCCCAATCCCGCAAGCCGGGAGAGCCGCCGGGACGGAACCGCACGCCCGTCATCCTTGCCTGTATGATCACTCATGGATCTAACCTCTATGCCGCGCCCAGCATAAACTTCCGCGAGCGCTCTTTGTCTACGTCTTAAGCTCCCTCGCAGCTTTATGTGGTGGGATTAAGATGAGTTTTGGGTGATTTCCAGCTCTGTCTGTTGCGCCTGAAACAAGTCTGCATGTTTCGCAACAAAGGCTTCAAGCGTATCAAAAAATTTGAGAATATCATCGGCCTCATTCGTCGCGTTAATCGTGACGAGACGAATAAATGTGTCGAGCCCGAAGGATCCATAGCCCACTAATAACTCGGATTTTTCATAGAGTAACGTGCAGAGTTTTTCAGCCGGAACGTCCTTATAATTAAAACAAATTGAGACGGAGTCATCGACGCTATAGTCCGTATAATCAGGATGATTTCGAATATAATCGCGAGCGACATCAGCCAGTGCAAATTGTTTATCAACGATAGCCTCAAGTCCCTTTGTCCCGACACTTTTCCAAAGCACCCAGAGTTTCAGCGCGTCATTCCTGCGGCCACATTGCAGCGACATTTTCCCGAGATTAAAGTCATCATGATCGGTTTGGTAAAGATAGCTCGCATCATTTGAGAAGGAGTCATAAAGATGCTGTTTATCTTTTACGACAATCAAAGAACAACCCAGCGGCGTTCCCAGCATTTTATGCGCATTGAGCGTGAACGAATCCACCTCCTCTACGCCGTCAATTAAATGCTTATATTTTTCGCTCAGAATAACGGAGCCGCAATAGGCCCCGTCAACATGGAGCCAGATATTAAACGCTTTTGCGACGACGCTGGCGGCGCGGATATCATCAAACGCCCCCAAAACAGTTGTTCCCGCCGTGCAGTTAATCAACACCGGGTGAAGGCCATTTGCAATATCGGTCTCGATTGTTTCGCGTAAAATTGCCGTATCCATACGGCCCTTCGCATCAGTCGCAATTTTCCGAACATTGTCTCGGCCAATTCCGGCGAAAGCAGCATTTTTGGGTGTGCTGTAATGGCTTTCGGCAGACGTGTAGACCGTCATGCGGTGATGAACGCCTACATGGCGCGTTGTCTCATTATAGGCATCGCGCGCCATGAGCATACCCATGAAATTTGTCATTGATCCGCCGGGGGCCAAAGTGCCATCGGACGCAGCGTCCCAGCCAATCCTGTCACAAATTTCGCGCAAAACGGCTTTCTCAACACCGATTTGCGGACCTGCGGCCTTATAGGTGTACATGCTGTTATTGAGGATAACCGACAACAAATCCCCGAGGATAGCTTTGTCCTGACGCCCGCCAAAAAGTTGATTGAAAAACGCGTTGGTCGCGGTGCGCGGGGTCGTAAAAATGAGATCTTTGAGAGACGCCTCCAGCTCCGCCGCGGTAATACCGTCCTCTTGAAGTTTGAGGTCAAGACGGTCGTAAAGCTTGGCCGACGGAATATATTCGGCGACGGGCTGTTCCGCTTCGTCCGCCAATAAGTCCCCCACCAAACGATCAAAAATCTCTAAAGCTTTTTCCATATTTGGCGGCGTCCTAACTATCCGGTTAATCGTCTTGTTTTGAGAGTATCGTTCCATGTCGAGCTTTTGAATAAACGACAGCTCCCTTTAAGAGCAATGCAGCGGCACTCAAAAGACAAAACATCGCAAGCAGAGTTCCGAAGGCCAGATATAACACCCTCAATAGGGTACGATTTACCGGTTCCGAAAATTTCAAATTCAACCAGAGAAGACATAGTCCGCCGCCCGCAAAATAAATAAAGCACACGATTTTAGTGAACTGCGGATTTTGACTCGCAACGCTCAAAGGAGATAGATGCCCGAGGGGTCTAAAAACCGACCAGCCGTCAGTTGTATTCACAAAGACGGGCGGCCACATCCGGCTTAACCCGCCAGCATCGCCTTGACCGCCGCAACCCATTTTCCGCGCGAGACGGTTTCTTGGGCGGGGCGGGAGGACTTCCATTCTTCATTGGATTCAATCGCGGCAGCGGCTTTTGCGCCCTCATATAAATCTTTTAACGTGACCTGACCCGCGTCCATTTCATCGCTGCCCATGAGGACAGCAACTTGCGCATTGCGGCGGTCGGCATATTTCATCTGTTTCGTGACATTGCCGGACCCGACAAAGACTTCGGCGCGAATACCGGCTTTGTGAAGTTCGCCCGCAAGTTTGAAATACTCGCCCATCAGGCCTTTATCAAAAGCGCAAATAATCACGGGAGGTTTCACAGAGGATTCCAGCGCGTCCATCCGCTCCAGCGCGGTGAGGAAACGCGACACGCCAAAGCTAAACCCTGTCGCAGGGACGGCTTGGCCGCGAAAGCGCGAGACCAAATCATCATAGCGGCCACCGCCGCCAACAGAGCCAATCCGCACGGGACGGCCTTTGCGGTCTTTGATTTCAGTGAGAAGTTCCGCTTCAAAAACAGGGCCGGTATAATAACCAAGGCCGCGCACAATTGATGTGTCATAGCTGACGCGGTCATTGCCAAATCCAACGGCATTTAAAATCGTGTCAATCTGAATGAGTTCTTTTACCCCGTCCAGACCGCGTTCCGATGTGCCCATTAACCCTTCAAGGGTGCGGATTGTATCGGCGCGGTTTTCAGTCGAGGCCGTGGTGAAACCGAGGACCGCTTTAATGCCCGCCGCGCCGAGTTTTGCGCCGTCCGTATAATCGCCGCTCTCGTCTTCGCGTCCCTCGCCGAGCAGGGCTTCCACACCTGCCGCGCCGAGACGATCAAGCTTATCAATCGCGCGCAAAACTTGCAGGCGTTGTTCTGCCCCCGCTTCCGTATTGGGCACGCCGGAGGATTCCAAAATTCCGTCCAGCAATTTGCGATTATTTACGCGGATAGTATATTGCCCGTCGCGCAGGCCCGCCGCACGCATGACCTCTGCCGCCAGCATAATTATTTCCGCATCTGCGGCCGGACCGGCTGCGCCAACACTATCTGCGTCGCATTGCGTAAATTCGCGGAAACGGCCCGGTCCCGGTTTTTCATTGCGGTACACACTGCCCGCTTGATACCGGCGGTAAGGTTTGGCGAGAGCATCATAATTTTCAGCAACAAAACGCGCGAGCGGCGCAGTCAAATCATAGCGCAGGCTCATCCATTGTTCGTCATCATCCTGCAGGGCAAAGACACCCGTATTTGGCCGATCATCATCGGGCAGGAATTTCCCCAATACATCGGCAAATTCAAAGGCCGGCGTCTGGAGCGGCTCGAATCCGTGCATGTCATAAACGGAAAACGCCGCCTCAATGAGACGCGCTTCGGCGCGCAGGACATTAGAGCTGCGATCTTCAAATCCGCGCGGACGGCGGGCTTTAGGACGAAAGGGCTTGTTTTTCTTTTTAGACATGTCCGCCTCCTAATGCGCTAGGCCGCAAGAGGAAAGACCCCATTGACGCTCACCACTGCCGGGATTGATTATTTCCGGTAAGCCCGTGTGATAATCACCGTGTCTTTTAGGATTTGCCCCCGGGTGACGGCTTCATCTGAGTTCGCAGCTGTTTCCATGGCCTGAATAGCGCGCGCGACGTCGAGACCTTTGGTGACGCGGGCAAAAGTCGCGTAGCCCTGCCCGTCCGGATTTCGCGACCCGCCCGTATCCAGAAAATCATTATTCCCAATATTGATAAAGAAATAAGCCGCGCTCCCCGTACCGGGCTCAAGCCGTGCAATCGCGACCGCGCCGTCCCGATTGCTGATACCTGTGTCCGTTGTCAGCTCATGCGCGATGGGTCCGCCAACCATGTCCTGATCCAAACGTCCGCCTTGGATAAGGCTCATCCCCATTTCGCGCGGGTCATTATCCGCCCGCACAACGCGGTAAAACCCCTGCCCGTCATAAAGACCGCCATCGACATAGCGCAGGAAGTCCCCCGCGCTGATGGGAGCCTTGTCCGGATAGACGGTAATTTCAATCGGGCCCGCTGTCGTCTCGAGCACAATTACGGGCAGCTCCGTCTGCGGCGTGCAAGCCATACCCAATAGCCCCAAACTTAAAATCCAGTGTTTCATGAATACTAGATGAACCTTGGGGCGCCTCGTGTCGAGATATTCAGACACCATTCAGACGGCCAAACTTAGTGAGGATGTAAGGTCGCTGGCGTACACATCTGGGGGGATGAACGCAGGCGGCCTGGGCAGGTTGAGTGGCACTGGTTGCCCCCTAAGCCGTTCCCTGCCCGCCTATGCCTGTTTCGTAGAAATTTACGTTTGAGCCCCCTGCTGTAGGCAGTCTTTACTCCAATAAACCTCCGGCTTGGCCGCGAACGACGTTTTGAGCGGGTAACTCATAAAATTGGGCAGACCTTTACTTCACCAGTCCCATCAACGCCGTTGTAGACGGATCATGGTCGCCCGCTGCTCCCGCGGCCATCTCCAACAGAATAGTCTCAGCCAGCACTTTACCAAGCTCCACGCCCCATTGGTCAAAACTATTCACGTTCCAAATGATGCCTTGGACAAAGGTTTTATGCTCATAAAGCGCAATTAAGTGTCCGAGCGCATTTGGGGATAATTCATCCAAAGTAATCGTCGTCGATGGACGATTGCCCGGGAAGGTCTTTTGCGGGGCAAGCGCGTCAATATCAGCGCGGGCCGCATTTTCCTTGCGCACAACAGCCTCGTCTTTTCCGAGCATCAAAGCTTCGGATTGCGCGAAACAATTGGCGAGCAGGGCCGCGTGATGTGCGGGGCGATTTTCGTGATCTGTTAACACAGCGACAAAATCAACAGGCGCGCCGCCATAGCGGCCTTCGCTTGGCCCTTGATGCAGCCATTGAAAAAAGGCGTGCTGGCCATTTGTACCTTCATCGCCCCAAATGACCGGACAGGTTAGTGTTGTGGCATCGCCATCACGTGTTGCGGATTTACCGTTACTCTCCATTTCCAACTGTTGCAGGAAGGCTGAGAATTTCCGCAAACGACGCGCATAAGGAATGACGGCCTGAGAGCCATAACCCAAACCGTTTCGATTCCAAATGCCAACAAGCGCCATCATGACGGGCAGATTTTCCTGCAAAGGTTGGTCCCGGAAATGCAAATCCATGGCTTTCGCGCCGTCCAGAAAATCACTGAACACATCGGGACCGTAGGCGATTTGCAAAGACAGGCCGACAGCGGACCAAACGGAATAACGTCCGCCAACCCAATCCCAAAAATCAAAGATATTTTCCGGCGCGATCCCAAAATCAACAGCACGGTCGCGGTTGGCTGTCACGGCAATCATATTCGTGCCGCCATATTGGCCGAGCCAGTCCCGAACGCTTTCACCGTTCATTTTGGTTTCTTGTGTGCCGAAAGATTTCGACACAACCACAGCTAATGTTTCCGCCGGGTTCAGCCCTTTGATGGCGTCATTCACCGACGCACCATCTACGTTTTCAGCAAATCGGAGCGTCAAGCTTTGTTCAGCCCGAGCCTCAAACGCATCCGCGACAAGACGCGGGCCGAGGTCCGACCCGCCAATGCCGATATGGACAATATTTTTGAATTTGCCGTCAGCGCGAAGGGCATTGGCGTAATCGGCCATACGCGTGCGCATCTCTGCGACTTCTTTTTGATTTTCGGCTGTCCCGCCGACGCCGCGCAAAGCCATATGCAGGACTGCGCGATCTTCGGATGTATTGACCCGTTCGCCGGAAAAGAGTTTCGCGCGCCATTCCTCCAAATCACATTTCGCAGCGAGGTCCAGCAGCGCGTCCAGGGCTTTGCCGTCCAGCGCCTGTTTCGAAAAATCCGCTCGCAAGGGACCTTCACGCATAACGAAACGCGAGAGGCGATTTGGCTCAGCATCAAAGAGAGACGCGATAGAAATATCGCGGTCCGCTTCCGATGCGAGGGTGGAGAGAAAATTATGCCGGTTCGTCATTGTATAATCCTGAGAAGTCGTCCCCCGCCGTGAGAGCGGGAAACGCGTGCCGTTATCTAATCGCAGCTTGTTGTAACTCACACAACTCGCCAATGCCTTTGACGGCAAGGCGCGTCAGTTCATTCATTTCATCTGCTGTAAAGGGGGTATCTTCAGCGCTGGCTTGGACTTCGATGATGCCGCCCTTATCGGTCAGGACGAAATTGGCATCCGCTTGAGCGGCGCTGTCTTCCGTATATTCCAAATCCAGACGACAGTCGCCATCGACAATACCGCAGCTCACAGCCGCCATATTGGCGAACATTGGGTTTTCCGTCAGTTCTCCGTCTGTCACAAGTTTTTCGCAGGCCAGCCAGAGCGCGACCCAGCCGCCGGAAATTGACGCCGTCCGCGTTCCGCCATCGGCTTGCATCACGTCGCAATCGACAATGATTTGCCGTTCGCCCAATTTTTCCAAATCAATCACGGCACGTAAGGATCGGCCAATGAGGCGGGAAATTTCAATGGTCCGACCGCTTTGCTTTCCGCGTGCCGCTTCGCGAGAATTGCGCGTGTGTGTTGACCGCGGCAGCATACCATATTCTGCCGTGACCCAACCGCGCCCTTTGCCTTTCAGCCAACGCGGGACGCCCGCATCAATTGACGCCGTACAGAGCACATGTGTCCCGCCGAATTTTACAAGGCAGGATCCTTCCGCATAGGCATTTGCGCCGGCTTCAAAAGAAACATGGCGAAGTTGGTCGAAAGCACGGTCATTGGGGCGCATGGGAAATCCTATATGTTTTCAAATCTTATTGAGGTCAAAGTCTGGTAAATTTAAAATAATGGCACGGCCGGCCTTCGCGTCCGGCTTTGGCCTCGTAACGCGTGCCGGGCCAATCCTCGCCGCGCACCCGCCAATCGGAGTTTTTAGTCTGGGTGAAGCCCCAGCCGCCCCCCTTACCATCAGGAAACCTTTTGAGGCGTGAGAGCGTCCAGTCGACATAGTGAATAATATCACTGGCAAAGCGCAGCTCTCCACCAGGTTTCAAAACGCGGTGAAGCTCCCCAATAAATTTTGTCCGTAAGAGACGCCGCTTATGATGGCGGAGCTTTGGCCAGGGATCCGGGAATAGAATAAATATTTTCGAGAGAGACGCGTCGGGCAGAGCTTCAAGTAAGTCCCGGACGTCACCATGATGCAAAGACAGGTTTTTCAACGTCGCATCATGGGCACCGCGTACGGCTTTCGCCACGCCGTTCAAAAAGGGTTCCGCGCCAACGAGATGTATGTCGGGATGATGCTCTGCCTGCCACAACATATGTTCCGCGCCGCCGAAACCGATTTCAAGCCACAGCTCTCCCGTCGGCAAAGACGCATCCATATCCCATTTCAGCTGCGCGAAGGTCTTATCCCAAATCGCTTGCATATGGGGCGACAGGTTACGACCCTTGGCCCGGCCAAAGGTTCGGAATTTATCAGTTTCGCGGTCGAAGCTCATGGCCGCGCCTATAGGCGGCGCGGCGCAAACTATAAAGTGCTATTCGTCTTGATTATCACCCAGAGAGCGGGCGAGTTCCAGAATTTGGCGACGGACAGCTTTGTTTTTGATTTTCAACACAGCTTTGGCGAGGCTGACCCCATCCGTCGAATTGATGAATTCATAGACAATCGGCGACTGATCCGGTGTTTCGGACAAAAGCGCTGAGCTTTCAGATTGCCCGCCATATTCCGTTGATAAACCATCGTAGAAAAAACTGACCGGCACATCGAGAACTTCGGAGAGTTTCCAAAGGCGACTGGCCCCAATACGGTTTGCACCCCGTTCGTATTTTTGAACTTGCTGAAAGGTGACGCCCAACTGCTCACCAAGTTTTTCCTGACTTAATCGCAGAATTTTACGACGTAATCTTACGCGTGCGCCCACATGCACATCCACCGGATTCGGTGACCGTGGGCCAAGTTTCTCACTCATTTTTTTCCCATCTACGTTCGGTGCCTGACGACAAGCGCCCATGGTGCCCCCACCAAAAGAAGTCGAACGTGTATTTAAGTTATCGTAAATCAGCCACGTGGTCCCACACCGCGACGGCTAACAAGCGGTATTATGACGCATATTAACAAACTTATCAATAGCAACGCCAAATCGATAAACTTAATATTTCCATTAAATTTTAGAGGCTTAAGCAAGGGAGTGTCTATATACTGTGTTTTTTGAGTCACAACCTGTCCGTGAATTCTGCCATAAGGGTCAATTTGGGCGCTTATTCCGTTTGAAGCGGCGCGGATAATCGGAAGACCCGTTTCAATCGCGCGGTAGCGGGCAATATTCGCATGCTGCGCCGGTCCGGCACTTTTCCCGAACCACGCATCATTAGATTGGTTTAGTATAAATTCCGCCGGGGTCCCATCCCCGCTCGGTGTGAGTCCGGGAAAGGCGACCTCATAGCAAAGCTGTGGCGACAGGCGGGGCAGTCCCGGAAAATCGGCGAGGCGCTTTTCTTTTGCGGGAGAGATAGAGGCCAGATTTGTAGAAATCAGCGGAAATTGCACATCATCAAACCAATCCATAAAGGGGATATGTTCGCCAAAGGCCACGAGTTTCCGTTTGCGGTTGGCGCCCGCAACGGCTGGGATGCCGTTTGGATCAAATGTAATGGCGACAGATACGTTGTAATAGCGCTGACGCCCCTGTTCCATCTCCGTCTGGAGCGAGTTCATCAACCAAACCGGCGGCGTCGCGTCATCTTGGGCCAGCAAGCCCCCAACCGCATTTAGCAAATCGGGATCATCCATCGCCGGGCCATAAAACCCGCGCACGGCGCCTTCCGGCCAGACAAGATGCGTGACCTCTTTAATCCCGGGTTTGATACTGGCGATAATGAAATCATTGGTAATCGCGACCGAACTATTTTGGTCCATCATGTCTGATTGTTTAAACGGCACAGAGACGATGCGCATGTTTATATTCGGCTGATAGTCCAGCGCTGCGCTTGAGAGACGCAGATGTCCAATTCCGTAGAAGACAAGAATTGGGACAGCCGCCAAAATCATAGGCCAACGCTTTTCCCGCCAGAAAATGGCTTGCCCCAAAGCCGCCGCGACCATCAGGACCAAAGCCGACAAACCATACGCCCCAATCCAGCGGGCAATTTGCGAGGGTCGCGATCCGGCTTCAAAAATATAGGCCGGCAGATTCCAAGGAAACCCACCGAAAATATGCCCCCGTGTCAGCTCTGCCAGGATGAAGGCGGCTGCAAATGCCAGCACGGCCAAAAACCCGGACAGCTTTGCCCGCGCAAGAAAGGCCCCGGCCAGCCCCCAAAACACAGCAAGCAAGAGCGCGAGCCCCGCCACCATAAATGGCATGATTGGAATAAATTCTGGACCGCGTTCAACAAAGGCCGAGCCAACCCAAAAGGTGCCGGCCGCAAAATATCCCAAAGCCCACCACATGCCGGCGGAAAATCCGCGCCGCCCGGGGCGCTGGGCTTCGGCGGCCCATTGCAGCCGCCCGAACAAACAGGCCAGAGAAATGAGCGTGATTGGCCAAAAATGAAAAGGCGCGTGCCCCAAAACAGCCAGCGCGCCTAACAGCAGCCCAACACCGCGTCCGGCCCACCCGTCGGTACGAAGTATCAACGGAGCCTGCATTTAGGAGGTCTGTTTAGGCGCGGCCGGGTCTGCTGCCCCGCCTTCAACTGTCTTTTTGGCGACCTTCTTATCTATCGACTCCAGTGGCTTTCGTTTCGTATCCGCAATACGCAAACGTTTCACACGGCGCGAGTCGGCATCCATGACTTCAAATTCCACACCCGAAGCATGGCGGATAATTTCACCGCGCTCCGGCACGCGGCCCGCCAGAGTAAATATCAATCCGCCCAGCGTATCGACATCATCTTCTTCGTCAGGAGTCGCGAAATCCCGGCCCATCGTTTTTTCAAAATCATCAATAAGGACCCGCGCATCGGCCTCCCAAACAGAGCGTCCATTCTTGCCGGTCACGATTTGAACTTCGGGCTCTTGCTCGTCATGTTCATCATCAATATCGCCGACAATGGTTTCAATCAGATCTTCAATCGTGACCAACCCATCCGTACCGCCATATTCATCGACCACAACCGCCATGTGAATGCGCCGTCCTTGCATCCGCCGCAGCAGATCCTGCGCCAGCATGGAAGGCGGGACAAAGAGGACTTCGCGCCGGATATATTGGAGCACCTTTTTCGCCGGATAGGTTTTATTTGTGCGCCCTTTTGCATCCAACATGAGGTAGGGCAGTAAGTCTTTAATATGGACCATGCCCGTCGGCTCATCCAAAGTATCCTTATAAACCGGCAAACGCGAATGCCCGGCAACCTTAAATGCGGCGGAGAGTTCTGTCAGCGTTGCGCCGCTATCCACGGCGACGATATCAGCGCGCGGGACCATAACGTCATCCACCCGCAAACGGTGAAAGCGCTCTGCGGCGTTTACCATACGGCGCTGTGACAAATCAGACGCTTTCGGCGTCGTCGGCACATGCGGCTCGGGGCGTTTGAGAAGGTCACGCAAGCGGCGCTTTGGCGGCAATGCGGGCGGGATGTCGTCGGTCATGATAAGATTAGTCGTCACTCACCTGATAAGGGTTGTCAATGCCTAGGGTCGCCAGAGCCGCAATTTCAATAGATTCCATCTCCGCAGCCGCTGCCTCTTCCACATGGTCGAACCCCTGTAGATGTAGCCAGCCATGGATGATAAGATGGGTCACATGCGCTTCAAAGGTGACGCCCTTCTCCAGCGCCTCTCGCGCCACGGTTTCCCGCGCCAAAATAATGTCACCTAAAAGCGGTCCGGTTTGCGGAAAGGACAACACATTGGTCGGCGCATCTTTCCCCCGATAATCACGGTTCAAAACCTGCACCTGCGCATCATCGGATAACACCAGCGACAACTCACCCGCCCGCCTATCTTCCAGCTGCGCCGCAGCGCTCGCAACGGCCGCCTGCGCAAGGTCTAAGCAGTCAGCCCAGCCTCCGGCTTGAACGGCAATGTCGATGGGATGTTTCATGGCGGGGGCCATAGGCGGTGTCAGCAGCTTTGGGAAGGGGCAGCGATGAAACATTTGCGCCTTTGCCATTTCGGTGAAGGGCCAAGCCGGTTTGTTTCACATGGCCGCTGAAACCCAATGCGCATTGGATAATTTTAATCTTGCGGAATGAGCTTTAGAGTTAGTCGACTTTAATCTATATGAGGTTTAAATTCGCGGGCTCGATACAGCAGCTCATTTTCAGAGGGACACGCAATGCGACTTAACATTTCTATCCGTAAGGTTTTACTTGGAACCACCGCTGCACTGGTACTCGCTGGCTGCGACGCAGCCAATCAACCCGCGACGGAGACAAAAGATATGGCGGATCAGACGGACATTCAGGTCGCAAAAAGTGCAACCGACAACACGGTTTTACAGCCTTGGACCGGCCCATATGACGGCGTGCCGGCCTGGGACGAAATCAAAGTGTCTGATTTCCCGGAAGCGTTCCAAGTGACGATGGATAAGGTCAAAGCAGAAGTAAACGCTATTCGTGATAACCCCGAGCCTCCCACATTTCAAAACTTCACGGAGCCTATGGAGCTTGCCGGAAGCAGTGCAAATGAGCTTTTCGCCATCTGGGGCGTACATTCCAGTAATCTTTCCAATGCCGAAGTCCGCGAAATTCAGGGCGAATGGCTGCCAAAGGTCTCTGCCTTTTTTAACGAGCTGACATTGGACCCAAAACTACTGGAAAAAACAAAAGCCGTTTATGACACGCGTGCCAGCGCAGATCTGGACGCACAGCAGTTGCGGCTCGTGGAGCGCAATTATGAAGAACTGGTCCGAAACGGCGCCTTATTGGAAGGCGCCGAGAAGGAAAAGCTCATCGCGCTGAATACTGAATTGTCGAAACAATTTAATACGTTTTCGAATAAGGTCCTCGCGGATGAGGAAACCTATATTTTTCTCACCGACACAGCAGACTTGGCCGGGTTATCGGATAGTTTTGTTGCCTCAATCAAGGCCGCCGCGGAAGCCCAAGGCAAAGAAGGGTGGGCGCTGAAAAACACGCGCTCTGTGATGCAGCCTTTCTTGCAAAATTCGACCCGTCGGGATTTGCGCGAGAAAGTCTATAACGCCTATATCAATCGCGGTGACAATGGTGACGCAAATGACACCAATGCAACCATCGCAAAAATTCTGGACATTCGAGCGGAGCGCGCGAAGTTGCTAGGCTTTAAAACGCATGCACATTACCGCATGGCCGACACGATGGCGAAAGAGCCGGAGGTCGCGATGGATTTAATGATGCAAGTCTGGCCCGCTGCCGTGGCACGGGTCAAAGAAGAAGTCGCGGATATGCAAGCGGTCGCAGATACCGAAAATGCCAACATAACTATTGCGCCATGGGATTACCGTTTCTACGCGGAAAAGGTTCGCAAGGCGAAATATGATCTCGATGCCGCGGAAATTAAACCTTATTTCAAGCTCGATAATATGGTCGATGCCATGTTTGATGCCGCAGGCAAACTTTACGGCATGACCTTCACAGATAACACAGGCAGCGTTCCGGTGTTTGATCCCGAAGTCCGGACCTTTGAGGTAAAACGCGGGGACAAACTCATTGGGCTTTTTTATCTCGATAATTTTGCGCGAGAGGGAAAGCGGTCCGGCGCTTGGATGACAACCTATCGTAGCCGATATGATTTGGGCGGGAAGAACCGCTATGTTTTGGCCTCCAACAATAATAATTTTGTCAAAGGCGGAGACGGAGAGCCAACGCTTATCAGCCTAGATGATGCAACAACACTGTTTCACGAATTTGGTCATGCGCTGCATTATCTGAATTATGATATTAAATATCCGGGCCTCGGCGGCACGCCGCGGGACTTTGTCGAATATCCCAGCCAAGTGAACGAGAACTGGCTCCTGACCCGTTACGTTTTGGACAATTATGCAAAACATGCGGAGACCGGAAAGCCGATGCCTCAGGCACTGGTCGACAAAATTAATACCTCCAAAACTTTCAATGAGGGATTCGCGACAGTCGAATATCTATCCAGTGCCATTGTCGATATGAAACTTCATAATCGGGCAAAGCCTGTGACTAACGTCGATAAATTTGAGCACGAAACGCTAACTGAAATCGGTATGCCGAAAGAGATTGTGATGCGTCATCGCCTTCCGCAATTTAATCACCTGTTCTCATCAGACGCCTATTCGGCGGGCTATTATAGCTACCTCTGGTCCGAGACAATGGATGCGGATACTTGGGCTGCATTTGAAGAAGCCGGAAGCCCTTGGGACAAAGATACCGCAGAAGCGTTCCGCTCAATTATCATGTCGACAGCGAATGAGACCGACCGCAAGGACGCCTATCGCGCGTTCCGTGGACGCGACCCGGAAGTTAAATATATTTTGCGAAAGCGCGGCTTCCCGGTTCCAAACGAATAAGGCCGCATTGGCCGCGCGGCTTTAACGTTTTCTCTCTTCCCGCGCGGGCCTGCCCGCGCTAACGCGGGGTTATGGAAAATACGTTTGGATTTCTCTCTTTGCTTCCGCCGATTTTGGCGATTGGATTGGCGCTTTGGTCGCGGCAGGTCTTTTTGGCGCTCTTCTTGGGTATTGCCTCCGGGTTTTTGATCCTCGGGGGCGGGAATCCGCTGGAGGGGGCAATGCTGACGATGGGCGGGTTTGTCGCCGTCTTCGAGAGCAATTATAATACAGAGATTATCATTTTCACCCTGCTGATTGGCGCGCTTATCGCGCTCATCCAACGCGCGGGCGGGGTTGAGGGATTTGTCAATCGCGTGCTGGACTGGCTGCAACGTAAAGCCGCCAGCGCGGACGGAAAAGGCCAGCGCAAGCGGGTAGAGCTCCTCGCTGTCTTGACCGGCGTTCTGATATTTGTGGAGAGCAATATTTCCACGCTGACGGTTGGTACACTCTATCGGCCCGTCACGGATGAGCTGAAAATTCCACGCGAGAAACTGGCCTATATTGCGGACAGCACCTGCGCACCGATTTGCATTCTCATTCCGCTGAATGCGTGGGGCGCTTATATTTTGGGCCTCTTGGGGGAACAAAATATGGAAAGCCCGATGTCAACGCTGGTTGGGGCCGTGGCGTTGAACTTCTATCCGATGCTGGCCATTGCTATCGTTGTCTTCGTGATTTTATCAGGCCGGGATGTCGGCGAAATGAAACGCGCGGAAGCCCGCGCGACCGAGCATGGCAAAATCCTTCGTGATGGCGCCGTGCCAATGATTGCAGGTGAAATCACGATGATGAACGCCAAAGCAGGCGCGACGCCAAAAGCGCGGAATATGATATTCCCGCTCGCGGCGCTCATCATTTTGATGCCTATTTTCATGCTCTACACAGGATGGAGTTCAGACGGTGACAATGGTTTATTCCAACTCGCCGACCGCGCCTCCGGATCGAAATCCGTGCTCTATTCTGTTTGCGGCGCAATCCTTGTCGCGATGGTTTTGAACAAATCCCAGGGTATCATGGGCGTGCGGGAAATGGTCGATGTCGTGCTGAAAGGGATGTCAGGCATGTTGCCGCTCGCGCTGCTTATGGTCTTCGCCTTTGCCCTTGGAAATCTATGCGGCGATTTGGGCACAGGGCAATATGTGGCGGAGGTTGCCAAACCATTCCTCTCGCCCGCACTTGTCCCTGCGCTAATTTTCCTCATCAGCGGGTTCATTGCCTTCTCCACAGGGACCAGTTGGGGAACCTTTGCCATCATGATTGCCATTGCAGTTCCGCTCGCGCAAGGCCTTGATACGAATGTGACCTTAGCGGTTGCGGCGGCGCTGGGCGGCGGCGTGTTCGGGGACCATTGCAGCCCGACATCCGATACATCCATCATCACATCTATGGCGACCGCAAGTGACCATATCGACCATGTCAGAACGCAGCTCCCCTATGCCCTCATCGGCGGGGCCATCACGACGGGGCTTTATTTAATTCTGGGAGTCATTGGTGTTTAAATATCTTGGGATTTTAGCCGTAGGTTTAAGCGCCTGCACCGCGGCTGCCGGCCCCGCCGCGCAAAACCATCTCGGCATTGAATATGCCGTGGCAGAACGCTGGCAATTACCCGTGCTCAACACAGATTGGAAACGCGCCGCGCCCTTTGACGCGATGGGTCCCGCCTGTCCGCAAGACGGGCAAGCCG
Source organism: uncultured Caulobacterales bacterium (assembly GCA_937927825.1). GTDB lineage: Bacteria > Pseudomonadota > Alphaproteobacteria > Caulobacterales > Maricaulaceae > Litorimonas. Next base: position 58,297 of record CALFWV010000042.1, read on the forward strand.
TTATGAAAGAGGACTGCCTGTTCCTGAATGTCTTCACGCCCGGCGATACGAAAAATGCACCTGTGTTGGTTTGGTTTCACGGCGGCGGATTTCGCGCCGGGTCGGGCGGAGACGGACCCAAGACCTTTGTAAATGACGGCGTGGTGGTGGTCACATTTAATTACCGCTTGGGAAAGCTCGGCTTTCACGATTGGGCAGGATGGGATGAAGGTAACCCGCGTAATTTCGGGCAAGCTGATATGGTGGCCGCGCTGGATTGGGTTCAAGCCAACATTGCCCAATTTGGCGGCGACCCAAAAAATGTGACCCTCGCAGGACATAGCGCCGGTGGCATGGGAGTGCAGTTGATGCTGACCGACACACGCGCCAAGGGGAAATTTGCGCGGGCATGGACGCATGCAGGATATGGTTCATGGCCTTTCCCCAAAGCCTTTAACCCCAGTCCTGAAATCCGCGCCCGCATTCGCTACCGCGCATTGGAAACGGCGCGCCCGGCAGACCAAATCGTCGCGCAGACGCCATTTTTCCACCTTCCCTATATTGACGCACCGCACTTATCTGAACAACCCAACAGGCTCTGGGCGAAAGGATATGTCGCAGACGTCCCCATTGTCACGGGGTGGAACTCCTATGACGGTGCGGGGACCTTGGGCGGCGCTGGTTTTTCGGTCGAAGACTTCATAAAGCGCATAGACAGCGACGAGATTCGCGCCGCCTATGGAGCTGATTTCGCCGTGTCGGACACCCAAGCAGCCCAACGGATTTTCGGCGATATGCGCTATGGCGTGTCGAGCCTCGAGCTCGCTGACCAAGGAAATGGCTGGAGTTTCTATTACGACGACCGGCAAGCGGGCGCGCCGGGTGCCTATCACGGACAGCAATATGATAGTTTATTTGGGGGCGCAGAGTCTGATTTTCGGGAGGCCCTTTCCCAATTTATTCAAACCGGAAACCCGGGTTGGGACCTTGATGAAATCGGGCTATTTTCGCCCGAATTGACATCCCAATCCAACGCCCTGTCTGATGCAAAGCGAGCCGCCCTGATATCCGCTTTAGAGGCAATAAAATGATGAAGTCCTGTCTTACGTCGAGCGTTCTATTTCTTTCGACCTGCGCCGCAGACGCGCAAGACGTCAGACCCAATGTAGCGGGCGAGTGGGCGAATGAGCGCGGCTCCTCTGTCACATTTGTGGAAACGGACGGCGTATTATCCGGTTATTATAACACGCGGCTCGGCAATCCTGACCCTGCGTCGCGCTTTCCTTTGACCGGATTTATTGAAGGGGACCAAGTGACATTTACGGTCAATTTCAAGGGCTATGGCAGCCTCACAAGTTGGACCGGGCAAATTAGTGAGGATGAGGATGGGGCTTATATCCGGACGCTTTGGCATCTCACACGCGATGTTTTGGATGCAGAAGAAGAGGCGGATTTGTGGTCATCCATCATTGCGGGATCTGCCAATTTTCGCCCCGTGGAACCCGCTATAGACGCTAAGTGAAATCCTTAACCGCCCTCGGCGCGACATAGCGCGCCACAAACACACCCACTATCATGCTGGCGATGACGGCAATCAGCGAGGCTTTTGTGATATCGACAAAGGCATAAAGACCCGCATCGATGGACGTCGGTATGGCAGAAAACAAAGCGGTAAAAAAATTATCTGTTGTGTTTTGATAGGCAGAAAATGTGCCCGTTTTTAAATTCGCCAAAAAGGCCGGCAGCGGGATAATCGTAACGGCTGTACAAAATCCGGCCATCGCTCCGCGCGGGATACTGTCCTTTTTCAAATGAGTGACCGTCCAAAATATGAAACTGATAAGGGATGTACTGACGGCGATTAGAACCGCAATCTTCAAAACATCAGCGAGTAGATCCGCTTCGCCGCCCAAGACCTGCAGGGTTATCGCCATACAAAATGTTGTCGCGAAAAGCGTCATGAGTATTGTAAATAAGCGGCGTTGAGAAAGCGTTTTCATATGCGGTTTTGATCCATTTAAACATCAGTATGAATATCCGGCGTAGGCCGAGAGGACGCTCAATCAATACGGGCCGTGCCAATCCAGAGCAACGCAATCATATCGCTATGATTTCTGCGCGGTTTTCCCGCCCCGCCATTTCCGATTGGAATCAGTCAACCAAACCATCCCAGAAAGACTTCGCCTTATCAAAGAAATTTCGGCTTTGCGGCGATTCAGAATGGGTGCCACCTTCTAACGCAAATTCTTCGAGAAGCTCTTTCTGGCGCTTGGTCAGGCCGGACGGCGTCTCCACCGCAAGCTCGATATACATGTCGCCGCGTTTGTCAGAGCGTAGGACACTCATCCCTTTACCGCGTAAGCGCAGGCGTTTTCCGGTTTGACTGCCGTCGCTGACTTTGATCTTTGACCGTCCGCCATCAATGGTCGGAATTTCAATGTCACCGCCGAGCGCAGCCGTCGTCATGGGCACAGGGGCGCGGCAGAACAGGTTCGCGCCGTCGCGTTCGAAAAGGTCATGCGGTTTAACGCTAACGAAAATATAAAGATCGCCGCGCTGCGTCCCGCCGCTCGCCCCGCGTCGGGGCGCGGCATCGCCTTGGCCCGTCAGGCGGATGCGCGTACCGTCCTCGACACCCGCCGGAATGGATACATCGAGTTCTGTTTCTTGGCGCGTCTGGCCAACACCGTCGCAAGATGTGCAGGGGTTTGAGACATATTCACCCTGCCCGCCGCAGGTTGGACAGGCGCGTTCCATTTGGAAAAACCCTTGCTGCGTACGCACGCGCCCTTGTCCGGCGCAGGTTGAACAGGTTTCAACACTCGCCCCCGGTTCCGCGCCCATACCATCACAGCGCTCGCAATCTTCCGCAATCGGTACGGTGATATCAATGTCTTTCCCGGCGAAAGCTTCCTCAAGCGTGATTTCAAGCTCATAGCGAAGGTCGGAGCCGCGCTGTACGGTTTGACGTTGACGCCGTCCACCGCCGCCAAACATATCGGCAAATCCGCCGCCGCCCGCGCCGCCGCCAAAAATCTGGCTGAAAATATCATTGAAATCCTGGAAGCCGCCAGCACCACCCGCGCCGCCGCCCTCAAAGGCCGCATGGCCCATCCGGTCATAGGCTGCGCGTTTCTGCTCGTCCGAGAGAATACCGTAAGCCTCATTAAGTTCTTTGAACCGCGCTTCGGCTTTAGGGTCATCGGGATGCCGATCAGGATGGCATTCCATGGCCTTCTTGCGGAAGGCCGACTTCATCGTTTTGGCATCAGCGTTTTTAGCTACGCCGAGCGTCTCATAATAATCTCGTTTTGACATTTAAGTCTGGTCCCGTTTTCGCACGACAACATTCATGCGTGTGCGTGTAGTTATCAAATAGTCATGCGCCTGCACCAGTTCAATGAGCGGCGCGGCAGATGTGTCATCCACTTCTAAGATCATCATAAGTGGATGAAGGGTCGCTGGAGCCTGTTCAAAAAATTGAGACAGGACAGGTAAATCTTGGCCTTCGATATCCAGCTTTAGGGCGTCAATACGGTCAATTTTTGCGCCCTCACAGAGTTGGAGTAACGTCACGGCTTGAACCGCTTCGCCGCTGGCCGCAATTTGACCCTCGCCGCGATTACCACCGCCGTCGGACAGAAACACGTCACCGACATGGGTTGAGATTGCCGAACGAATGACCTCAACATGGGCGTCAGATGCCGCCGCATTCACGGCCAATCGCGTACCCATTTCAGAACTCGGTTCGACCGCAATCAATCGAATGTCACGATCGGATTTAGCCGCATAGGCATTGGCGAAGAGTGAATATAGTCCGACATTTGCGCCGATATCTAAGAATATGAATGGGGACGAACTGGATCGGATTATCGCAGTCTGCAGAGCATCTCGTTCCGCCGCATCCCATATTTGCACACCGCAAAGCGCGCGTTTTTCACATCGATTGGTCGACGGATATAGACGCGCTTTAACACCGGGCGCGACGGCGACATCGAAGGGTTCTGGCAGGCCGCGAATAGCTTGTTTACGGCAAAGGCTAATGGTCCAACGGCCTATTCTATCTTGCCCCATCAGGCGCGCAGAAAACCGTCTCGCTTCACGGTTCGGTGGAAGCGCGTAATGCCCAAAGGGCGGGTCGATATGTGTGATGTTCCCCATTTGAAAAAGGCCCCGCGTGAGACACGCGGAGCCCTCAATCTCGTTAGACGCGCCGCAGCTTACGCAACGTTTTCGTCGTCAACATCTTCAAATTCAGCATCGACAACATCGTCGTCATCATCGGCTTGATCCGCTTGTGACGCCGGACCGGTATCTGCGTCTGCGGCGGCATTTTCATACATGCTTTGTCCGACTTTCATCAGCGCTGCAGACAGGACCTGAACCTTATCGACGATAAGCGCCGTGTCTTCGCCTTCGGAAACGTCTTTGGCTTCCGCGAGGGCTTCCTCGACAGCGACCTTGTCTTCCTCAGAAATCGCATCTGCGTGCTCTTTCAGGTCTGACTCGGCCTTATGGATCATGGCTTCGGCTTGGTTCTTGGCTTCGACCAGCTCGCGGCGGGCTTTATCGCCTTCCGCATTGGCTTCAGCGTCTTTGACCATCGCTTCGATATCTTCATCGCTTAGGCCGCCGCTGGCTTGGATACGGATTTGTTGTTCCTTACCGGTGGCATTATCTTTGGCCGACACGTTCACAATACCATTGGCATCAATGTCAAAAGTCACTTCGATTTGCGGCATGCCCCGCGGTGCGGGCGGAATACCAACCAAGTCAAACTGACCAAGAAGTTTATTATCGGCCGCCATTTCGCGTTCGCCTTGGCTGACCTTAATCGTCACAGCAGACTGATTATCTGTCGCGGTTGAATAGACCTGAGACTTCTTCGTCGGAATGGTTGTGTTGCGGTCAATCATGCGTGTGAACAACCCGCCTTCGGTCTCAATACCAAGGGACAATGGTGTCACGTCCAGCAAGAGAACGTCTTTGACATCGCCCTGCAAAACACCGGCCTGGATAGCGGCGCCCATGGCCACAACCTCATCGGGGTTCACACCCTTATGCGGCTCTTTACCGAAGTATTTTGTCACAGCCGCCTGAACAGCCGGCATACGCGTCATGCCGCCGACGAGAACAACGTCATCAATATCAGCGGCCGTTAACCCTGCATCCGCAATCGCTTTTTTGATTGGCGCGATGGTGCGCTTGATAAGATCATCGACAAGCTTCTCCAGCTTGGCGCGGGACAATTTCATGTTCAAATGTTTCGGGCCGGTCGCATCTGCCGTGATGAAGGGGAGGTTCACTTCATAAGACGAGGCTGTGGACAGCTCTTTTTTGGCTTTCTCGGCTTCTTCGCGCAAACGCTGAAGGGCAAGTTTGTCTTTCTTAAGATCAATCGCATTGTCTTTTTTGAACTCATCCGCAAAATATTCAACGATACGCATATCGAAGTCTTCCCCGCCGAGGAATGTATCGCCATTCGTGGATTTCACTTCAAAAACGCCGTCTCCGATTTCAAGAACGGACACGTCAAATGTACCGCCGCCAAGATCGTAAACCGCAATCGTTTTGCCGTCTTCTTTATTCATGCCGTAAGCCAGCGCTGCCGCTGTCGGCTCGTTGATAATACGCAGAACTTCGAGACCGGCAATTTTACCGGCATCTTTTGTCGCCTGACGCTGAGCATCATTAAAATAGGCCGGAACCGTAATCACAGCCTGGGTGACTGTCGCGCCGAGATAATCCTCGGCCGTTTCTTTCATCTTCGTCAATGTCATGGCGGAGATTTCAGCCGGGGAAAGTTCCTTGTCACGGCCCTGAACATAGGCGTCGCCGCCGCGACCTTTGACGATTTTATAAGGGACGAGTTTGGCGTCCTTCTTAATGGCCGGATCTGTAAATGGACGTCCGATAAGGCGTTTCACCGCGAAATATGTATGTTCCGGGTTCGTCACCGCTTGGCGTTTCGCGGGCGTGCCGATGAGGCGCTCGCCATCCTCGGTAAAGGCCACAACAGACGGGGTGGTCCGTTGACCTTCCGCGTTTTCAATAACTTTTGGCGTATCGCCATCCATGACCGCAACACAGGAGTTTGTGGTGCCTAGGTCAATGCCAATCACTTTAGACATGTATCATGCTCCAAATTGGGGGCAGGCCCGTTTGCGGCACCTGCGTAAACTATATTAAGACTGAGAGGTTCAAACGCTACGTAAAGCGCGCGTTGAACCCCTTTCCAGCCCGATATGGGGCGGCAAGACAGACTCGCAAGGGCAAAAATAGGGTTTTTTCACTCTAACGTAAATTTATGGGAGCCTCCGCCGAATTCCGAACTTACTTAAAATTCACTGTCAAATTGTCAGGTGCGCCTTACACGCGTTGAGAGGGGAGCCACACATGACGACAATATCCTATGTAAAACACGGATTTTTGGCGCTGATCCTTTTGATTTTGGCCGCATGTTCGCCGGAAGACGGCGTTCAAAGTCAAGTGCGGGACCAGGATTCGCTGGCTCCTTTTTCCCTTACACTGTCAGAACGGGGTAATGGCGCATGGCGTTTTACGGTGGATTTGTCAGAACCGCAGAATGCCTTGATTTTTTCTCGGTCGCGGCATGATTACAGAACCAGTAGCTATCAATCCCTGTCAGCAGGCGCCAGGTTGGAGCGGATTGGCGGGTTTGACACAATTCTATTCGACCCCGGCGTGATGCGCGCCAGTTTTGAAATCACGCCGTTTACCGAAACATTACCCGGCACATACACCCCTTTCATTCCCTTTAGCGACGGCGGACAGGCCGTTTATCTGGGGGCGTTTGAATTACTGCGAGTCGCAGACGTTCAAGCCGTCACGGATTTAAATGGCAACTTGGATGCTTGGGACGGTGAACAATTCGATATTCCAGTGCACCTCAAGACCCGAAATTCCGTCCTACTGGACGGCGCGGTCCACTCAGGCAGCGCGAAAGCCATCGTCAATGGAAACGGACCCTATGCCTATTTGGGTCCAACCCCGCTGGTCGAAGGCAAAAGTTTTTCCGGCGTCATGGACCCGGGACTGCCGCAATGGCTGATGGACGGTTTCGACGAAGACCTCGCCCGCATCTTCGCCGCGCTGGAAGAGGGTTTCGGCCGCAGCCTGAAAACCAAGGCGACCATCATGTTCGCATTTAGAGGATATGAGACAGAAGGCTTTTCCAATACGGGCGGCGTTCTGGACGGCGGATTGATGGTGTTGGAAACATCCGGCGATGCGATGCGCGAGCCAAATGATCGATTGCGGGGCTATCTCGAATGGTTCCTTACCCATGAAGCCACCCATCTTTTTCAACATTCGGGGGAGCTTCGCTATGCGGATAAATCTGATAGCTGGATCACGGAAGGCGGCGCAAATGCCGTCACTCATCATTTGGCAGATAAGCTAAACACGATGCCGAATGACATTATCCAAGGACGCTATCAAAACGCCTTCGATTATTGTGTGGCCTCAATCAAAGGCACCTCTATGGCGGAAATTACAAATCGTAATGATCAATCGCATTACGACTGCGGTGATTTTATCTTTCGTATCTCGGATGCGGCGCTGCCGGACTCTGACCTTTTCGATATTTGGGAAGCGCTGCTGGTCCAAGCGGAGGCAGAAAATGAATATGACACGGCTAAATATTTCGCCGCTCTGCGGGCGCTGGGCGTGGACGAGGACATTGTGACGCGAATGGAAGCTTTCGTAGCCGGACCAGTCATTGACCCTGCGGCGGAGTTAAGCGCGATGATGGACGACGTCGGCATTATAGCCGAAGTTGACAGCGAAACCCTGAAATCCATTCAATTTCCGAATTAGAGCCTAGCTCGCCTGCACACGAAAATGCCCCGTAATGCGGTGATCAAACAGCATGTCGCTTTCTTCCACGCCGCCGCCAATATTGTGAATGATAAGGGGGGTGCCATCCGCTGAGAGGCGGTCCGAGACGATGCCGATATGCGGCAAGCCTCCGCTGCCCATATTGCCGTCCAATCGCCAACTCACAATATCACCGGGTTTGTAGTCCGAAGGGTCTCGCGTAATCGGAATACTGTGTCCGGCACGGGTGAAATAGGTTTCCAAATTCGGGACACGGCGATGGTCGATATTTTTATCCGTCCGGATGTGGCTCCATGTCGTTGGATATGTCCCAAAGTTCGCCTTCATGTCTTCATGCACGGCTTTCTGCAGATCGAAATCATAGGCCTTGCGTAAGGACCGAATAACCACATCCGTACAAACGCCCATGGTCGCCGGCACATCCCCGCCGGGATAATCAAGCGCAACATATCTGCCGTCATAAATCACGAGGGATTTCAGCCGATCGCGAGCCGCTCTCACAAGAGGCTTGGCTGTTTCGGGCACCCCCACCACCTGTGCTGCGACCCCCGCGCGCGGTTGTACAGGCTCCGCCGATGCGACTTTATCTTGCGCGGTGACGGGACCACACCCGGCGAAAGAGAGACACAACAGGCCAAGAGAGATAAAACGCATAAATGTTATTAAATCACATAATTGGAGCTGTGTACAGATGATCTCCCAAAAGGTCTAAATTAGGATTGAGGCAATATGTGGACTGGACTCGGCCAAAACCGCGACCCACATCACGGTCTTATGACAAAATCTAATTCGCCCGCTCCGCCGGGGTTCAAACATCTCCCCCTGTATTTCTCGCCGGAAGAACAGGCCGAATTAATTGCCTGCGTGAAAACGGGAACGCAGACCGCGCCGTTTTTTCAACCAACCATGCCGCGAACGGGGACGCCACTATCCGTCGTTATGAGTAATTTTGGGACGCTGGGCTGGGTTACAGACCGCGAGGACGGATATCGCTATCAGGCTGCGCATCCCAAAACCGGTGAAGCTTGGCCGCCCTTGCCGGATTTACTCATCAAGCTTTGGCAAGACGTGAGCGACTGGCCCGACCTGCCCGAAGCCTGCCTGATTAATTGGTATCGCGAGGGATCAAAAATGGGCGCACATGTGGACCGAGATGAGCTCGCCGTGAACGCACCCGTCGTGTCTGTCAGCCTCGGCGATCCGGCGATGTTCCGCATTGGCGGGCCAAAGCGCGGCGGGCCTACCCATGGTATAAAATTGATGAGCGGCGATGTCGTTGTCATGGGCGGGGCCTCGCGGCAGTGCTACCACAGCGTCTCGAAAATCTATTTAGGAGAAAGCGCGCTGGTCCCGAAAGGCGGGCGGATAAACCTGACGATGCGGCGCGTGAACCCCTAGACGCCGCCCCCTTGACCCCTTCGGCTAAACAGCCCAAAGGCGCGCGCCATGACCTTGTCTACCCCTACACTTCCCGATGTAATCGGCTTGATTGGTGTTCTCATCATCTTAATCACCTATGGCGCACTGACCCTTGAAAAGATGGACCCAAAGGGTTGGCGCTATAGCGCGGGTAATGGCCTCGGCGCGGTGCTTATTCTCATCTCACTCTATTTCAGTTTTAACCTTGCCAGCTTCGTTATCGAAATCGCATGGCTGGCGATTAGCGGTTTTGGCTTGTGGAAAGCGTGGCGGCGTTAGATACTCAAATACTGAAATGCGCGCCTCTCGGTTTTCTATAAAAGCGTGCTAATTATACTCGGACGCAATCTATGACACTCTTTACCCCCCTCACCTTGCCCAATGGCGTCACCGTTCAGAACCGGCTGTGCAAAGCCGCGATGGAGGAGAATATGGCCGAAGCGGGACAGGTTCCGGGGACGGCGCTTATCAATCTTTACACGGCGTGGTCCAATGCAGCGGCCGCCGCTAACGCAGGCCCGGGGATTATTCTGTCCGGCAATGTCATGGTCGATCCGACGGCCATGACGGGGCCGGGCGGCGTGGTTTTGGAAGCGGGAACGTTGGACGACCCAACCACGCGAACACAATTTGAGACCTGGGCCAAAACCGGACAGGCTGGCGGGTCCAAATTCGTCATGCAAATTTCCCATCCCGGGCGGCAGGTCTTTGCGAATATGGGGACACAGCCCGTCTCGGCCTCTGATACAAAAGTCAATTTGGAAGGCATGGCGAGCAAGATGTTCACCGACGCGCGCGCCCTGACCGAGGATGAAATACGCGGGCTCATCCGCCGCTTTGCGGAAACGGCGCTCGCCGCGCAGGCCGCCGGCTTTGACGGCGTGCAGGTTCACGCCGCGCATGGCTATCTGGTTGCGCAATTTCTGTCGCCGCTGACCAATTTGCGCGAGGACGCCTGGGGCGGATTGCTGGAAAACCGTGCCCGTTTCTTGCTGGAAATTATTCGCGCGATCCGGGACCGCGTGAATGCTGATTTTATTGTGGGCGTGAAATTAAATAGCGCAGATTTCCAACGCGGCGGATTTGACGTGGCCGACTCAGAGCAGGTTGTGGACTGGCTCAATGCAGAAGCCGTGGATTTCATCGAAATCTCTGGCGGAAGTTACGAAAGCGCCGCCATGATGGGCAATTCAGAAGATGGCCGCGTTGAAAGGTCGACAGAAAAACGCGAGCTCTTCTTTTTTGATTTTGCCAAACGTATTTCCGAAACCGCCAATATGCCGGTCATGGTCACCGGCGGCGTCACAAAACGTAGTACGGCCGAGATGGCACTCGATGAAGCCGGCGTGGACATGGTCGGGATTGGGCGGGCCTTTGCCTATAACCCGACACTGGTTGCAGATTGGCGCGAGGGTGACGCCCTGCAGATCACAATTGGCCGCGCGGGATGGAAGGACAAGGCGATGGGCTCCCTCGCGGGGATGGCGATGACAAAGCAACAGCTTTACCGGCTGGGCGACGGCCTCACTGTAAAGCGCAAACAAAATGCTTTGCTCGCTCTCATCGGACAGCAAATAAAAACCGCAAAATTGACGAAGCGATATAAGGCTTGGCTCGACGCCAAAGATTAAATTATTTATGATTTCCTAACCATAATTTGAAATCGGATTTTTGCCATTATCGCCTAGCCTGACATCAGGGAGCGACCGGGCATATGAGCAATGATTTTGATATTCGGGATTTCCGAAACGCAGGCAAAGCGGAAGAAGGTGTCACTGCGGAAAAGAGTAACCGCGGTTTTTATACGCTCGTGATTTCCATTCCCGTCTTCGCGGCCCTCGCGGGGCTGGGCTATAAACCGCTTATGAATCTTCGCGGCAATAATCTTGATGCCGCGCAGACCGCGCAAGCGGAATATGAAGCCGAACGCCGCGCAAATAATCCCCTATATGCCCTCAGAAACCCAAAAAAAAACGCGGATGGATTGATCGATCCAAACACAATGTTTGGCACAGGCGGAGCGCCTTCGCCTGAAGCCAAAGCGCGCAGAGATATAATGAAACGGGCTTTGAGCCCGGAAGAATTCCTCAACCGTGTAGATGCAAAACTCCATGGTTTTAGCGAGCTGCGGATGGAAACTCTCAAATATGAGAGAGTGATGTCCGCTTTATCGACCTGCGGTTATGCAGATCTGCGGAATTTTTATATTCGTCAAAACAAAGCGCAATATGAAAAGTTACAAGCGGTTCTGGACGAGGCGAAGGCGGCTAGATCGGCCATAAGAGCCGTCGAGCAAGAGAAGCATGCCAAGAAGGCCGAGAAGCATTTCAATCAAATGAAGAATATCGAAACGAAAGGTCAGGCTCTTGCTTTTGTAGCAAGCGGTGGCGCGGGTCGTCACATGGACGCCGTCGGTGGTTTTAGCGCCATGTCCGGTATGATGGGAGATGGGGTTTCATATAAGATTCGTAAGCGCAAACAAGGCTACGGTAAGAGAGGTTGCAGCCGTGTTCGAACCATCATTCAAAGCGGTTCGATGAAGATCAAACCGAATGTCGGCTTGAAGTAAAACCTAAACGCCCGCACAAATGCCCCGTGACGGAAAATAGAAAATTTCATTTAGAAACAGAACGTCTGTTCCTGTCGCCTTGGCTGATGTCAGATAGGGCCCTCCTTATCGGATTATACGCGGACCCGCTCGCCAGTCGTGATTTTGGACGAACCTTACGCCCGGATGAGTCCGAGAAAACTTTTGAAAAATATCTTACCGCTTTTTCGGCTTATGGTTTCACGCGCTGGAAACTCGCCCTGAAAGACGGAACCTTTATCGGCACAACGGGCGTGATGCGCGTTATCAATCATCAAGCGCTCGGCACGCATGATGAAATTGGGTGGCGTTTGCTGCCCGCATTTTGGGGCCATGGCTATGCGACAGAGGCCGCCCGCGCGGCACAAGCGGATGCACAGGGACGGTGCGGTTTACGGGATATTTTGACCTATACCGCGCCCGATAACCCTGCATCTGAAGCCGTGATGAAACGCTTAGGATATTTACGCGCCCCTGAAAGAGATTTTTCCGCACGCTATTCTACCGTCGTGGGCCTGTGGCACGGCCGGGTCTGGAGGGTGCCAAATCCGAACTGAGATAAGCTAGAATTTCGTTCCACCCTTCATTTGGCCCCCGCGCCAAATCATCAATAAAAGCGCGGACACCCAAACGCCGCATGCCATGAAAAACAGTAAAGGCCCTTCCGCTAAAATGCTTTGGCCATCTGCGCTCCATTCCGTTGGGGTATGAATGCCGAGCGGCGTAAAGAGATGGAAAACAATCGCGCCGCTCATCACGCCAAAGGCGATGAGCGCGCCCAGAAACTGACTGCGTGCAGCATTGCGCGGTGATTTTTTGACCGTGAAAATCAAAGGCATTATTAGGACCAAAAGACTGGATGCTAATTCCGCCAATCCAATGACCCATGGTCCGGCGGGATAAAACAATCCAATCCCTGACCAATCTTTTAATGTCGTAAAGATATGCTGCGGCGTCGGATGTCCCGTGAATTTAAACCGCAAACTATCAACGAAAATTATCGTTATATAGAGGGCAATCGCCCAGCTCGCATATTTCATTATTTTTGACATAATCTCTCTCCGGGGCTCGCGGCAGATTGTCCCACCTGCTGCGTTCAAGTCAAAGGAATTCGGAACAGTTTCGGGTGAAAGTCCGTTATTATGCCGTAATTGGTAAATTTGGAGAGACACATGACCGATATGAACGCTTTTAAAAAGAACCCTCAAAAACATCTGCTGGAACAGCTGTCTGAGGCGCGCTGCGTCATGCTTGGCTCTCCTAATCCGTCTGAGCATATGCAACCTATGTCCCCGCAATTAGATGAGGACCTTATCGAAAATCATGCGGGTACGGTTTATTTTTATTCAGACCGAAGTTCGGATTTAGGCAAGGCTGTTCTCGCGAATCCGACATATGTGATGATGACCTATATGACCAAGGATTATCAAACCTGCGCGAATGGATATTTGTCCGCCGTAACAGAAAGCGGATTGGTCGAACGGTTTTGGAACCCCATTGTCGCCAGCTGGTACCCCGGCGGAACGACCGATGAAAATATGCTGATGTTGAAGTTCGAAATCAGGGAGGCCGCAATCTGGGCCAGCTCCGGCAATCCGCTGAATTTTCTCTATGAAACGGCGAAAGCCAATCTGACCGATACGACACCCGACGTTGGCGGACGCGCCCATATCAAAGTCGCGTAAGGACTATAAATTGAGTGGATCAACGCCCACTCCAATGTGCAAAACCCGGCCCGCTCTGCGCGCTGGGTTTTCGCATTTTATGGGAAAACACCGCCTCCCGTCTTGGGTTAAACCGGGCGAAATCCAAACGTACAAATTTATATCCTCGTTTTGCGGCCCCGAATTGGGATACAAAATTTCATAATTTCAATCGCTTATAAAAAACCCGAAAAGATGCATCTGCACTTTAGGTTTTGTCCCGCATATTTACGCTTGTCTTCTTCCACAGGGCGGTCAGGTGCACATTGACTAGGTGCAGTTCTGTTTGATGAGGTATCGAAAATTTGGAGAAGCTTACCCATTTTTCGATGCTTTGTTTTAAAAGAAATAGAAATGCACGACCGGGAAGAAGCGGCGCTTGTCATTGGAACTTTGGGGGTGATGTCCCAGCGGCTTGGGTGGCCTATCGCGAGCTTATTAGGTCTCGACTACCTAGTCAGTTGATTTCTGCTTTACAGAAATAAACGAATCGGTAGCGCAAAAGGCGTCGTCGTGTGGGGCTCTCTGACAATAAGTGCATTTTCTGTTTAACAGGAATTGCACCAGTTGGGAAGGCTCAAAGCATTCGCATATCGCATTCACATTCGCAGAGCCTAACCACCCACACGAACATCCCTTCTAATTTTAAAACTGAGAGACAACGGAACGACAGAGAGAAACGAAATGAGATAAGACCAAACATATGTCATCCCGCATCGCTGTTTGTTTCGTCAAACAACCAACAAAGCGAAGATGCGAGACCTATCGCATATAAAATCAAGCTTTCGTTCAAAGTCGGCAGGTCCCGGGCTAAAGGTCGGGAGGACATTGGGCGATATATGTCATGCCCTAAAGCACCGTGCCTTCAACTTCGGTCTCAAGCTCTTTGAGACGGTCTTTCACGACCTTTAGCTCCGGATATAAACGGTTCGCTTCGCGGTAGGCCTCCAGCGCGTCGTCGGGTCGGTTTAGGACCTCAAACACATTGCCCAAGGTCCAGAGCGTGTAAAAATGGCGCGGTTCTAATGTCAGCGTTTTCAGGCTTTCGTTCAGCGCGCGGTTATATTGTTTTTGCGTCAGGGCCAATCGGGCTGATCGCGCCCAAGCCTCCGCGAAGTCCGGCGAGAGATCCACGGCATGATTATACATTTTCCGTGCGAGGTCCGGGTCGCCTTTTGCGCTCGCCTCTGACCCGCGCCGTAAAAGAAGATTGACAGAGGCAGAGCCGCTTTCCATCCAAATCGCTACGATTTCTTCTGCAACGAGATTGGCGCTTTCCTCATCTTCTCGCTCGGCCAGCTTTACGAAAAGATCATCCAGCCGCGCGGTGCGTTCAGCCTTTGGTGAGAGTTTTGAATAATCCGGTGCGAGCGCTTCCGGAACAACATCCTCGCCCTCTATTTTTCCGGACTCGCCGGATAGAGACCCCTCATCCGCTGCGTCTTGATCTGCCGTATCCTCGTTTGGGGCAGGGGCAGGCTTAATTTTCAAGCGCTCCGGTATTGTCTGCGGAGCGGGGAGAGGGTCAGGTTCGGGTAAAACCTGCGCGGCCGCGGAAATCGGCATCGCAAGAAACAGGGGCGCGAAAAGCCAGGCTGTGAGAATTATACGCATCTTTGATAGCATGAGGCCCCTCGCCATCTCTGGCAAGGGGCCTCATGTAAACTTTCAGTTAGGTCCAGACGAACTGTGCAACAGACCGTCATGTCCCAACGAAGGGGTTAGCCCTGACGCGCTTTAAAGCGAGGGTCAGTCTTGTTGATCACGTAAAGACGGCCCTTGCGACGAACGATTTGGCAATCGCGATGGCGGCCCTTTAGCGATTTCAGCGAGCTACGAACTTTCATGGCGATGCCTTCATCAATTAGGTTGAATTCGAACGCGGCGTATAGGGGCGGTTTAGCAAGCTGTCAACGCGGGAACTGTGGACTCATAACGCCCCCTCTAATGCGGAAAAGACCTGGGTTTAAAACGGCAACGCCAGACAAAAACCCTCAGACGCCGATACACGCAGCGAGGACGGGATGGGTCTTTCCCCCGTGCAAGGTCCAGAATTTTTTACCGGAACCGTCTGAAGTCTTGAATGTCACTTCGGACGAAACCTATGAAACGTCTTAACACGGATTAACCATCTTCGCCGTTTTGTAATATTTGAG
>CALFWV010000043.1 GCA_937927825.1 uncultured Caulobacterales bacterium
TGCCATGAACGCCGAGGAAGCGCGGCAGATGGTAGAAGCGGCGGAGACTGCCGGAACCGTTCTGATTGAAGGATTCCACTATCGCTTTCATCCGTCTTTTCTGAAATTCGAGCGGATAATCAAATCGGGTAAGATTGGGGAAATTGAGCACATCTCTGGCGTATTTGACGTTCACATTCCTAACCGCGAGGGCGAGTTGAGATATATTCCCGAGCTTGGCGGCGGCGCGCTGATGGACCTCGGCTGCTATCCCCTCCACGCGATGCGGACGTTGACACGGCAAGAGCCGGAAATCCTCGAAGCCATTCACGGGCGTGCGGATAATGGCGTAGCGATTGCGAGCTGGGCGTCGATGACATTTGGAAACATTCCGGCTCAGCTGGACTGCAATATGGCTAGCGACGCAATCTATGAGAATGCCGTCCACATCATTGGCAGCAAAGGAGTCGCCAAGCTGACGGGCTTTGTCCATCCATACCGCTGGGACCCACATTTGGGGTTTGATATGTATGTCGAGGTGGACGGCAACCGCGATGTCACAACGCTATTAAACTCACCGGAAAGCTGGAAACAGTCAACCTATGCCTATCAATTAGAGCACGTCATCCGTGTCATGACTGGCGAGGACAAACCCCTCACAGGCGGCACCGATTCCATCGCAACAATGTCGGCAATCGACGCGATATTGGACGCGGGCTAAGACTTTAGGTCTCGAAACGCTTGCACAGCCGCCGCCAAGTCGATAGCGGCTGCGCATGTCGGAAACTTTGACATCATCAAAGACAATCCTCCCCGAAACATGGTTCGGGGAAATGCGTGCGCTTTTGACTATTGGTATCCCAATGGCATTGGCGCAGCTTGTCCAGTTTTCGCCCTATGTTGCCGACACATTGATGATTGGGCGTATTGGCCCCGCAGAGATTGCAGCTGCTGCGATTGGGTCCGTACTTTACTTCCTGCTTTGGATGATTGCCAGCGGGCCGATTGCGGCTGTGACCCCGCTCGTCTCTCAAGCTTTAGGACGTGACAAAACCGAACGCCGAGATGTCCGCCGAACTGTTCGCATGTCGGTTTGGGCCTGTTTCCTGATGTTCCCTATAGTCGTCGCGCTCTTGCTAATGACCGAGCCTATCATGATTTTCGCAGGACAAGACCCTGAAGTCGCCGCTCTTGCGCAAGCCTATGTTTTGGTGCTTGCACCGGGATTGCCCTTTACGCTGGCTGTCATGTCATTGCGCAATTTCCTCGCAACGATTGAGCGCACAATTGCCCCTTTCTTCTTGGTCGCAAGTTCAGCGCTCGTAAATATCATACTGAATTGGGTTTTAATTTTCGGGAATTTGGGCGCACCGGAAATGGGTCTCATCGGCGCGGGCATCGCGTCCTCCATCGCTTGTATCTATAGTTTCTTCGCATTTGTTATTTATATTAAATGGGAAAGCCGCGCGCGCGAATTCGACCTTTTCTCCAACCTTTGGAGACCGGATTGGGAGCGTATGGGCGAATTACTCAAACTCGGATGGCCCATTTCGGTGACAGTGACTTTCGAGGGTATGTTATTTAATGCAGGCGTCCTTATCGCAGGGGCGGTGGGCGTCATTGAGCAAGGTGGATTTCAAATCGCGCTTAACGTGGCGTCCTTGGCCTTCATGATGCCATATGGATTATCAATGGCTGGCGCAGTCCGCATCGGCTTGGCGCGCGGGGCTCAAAATAATCCGGCAGAACGCCGCGCGGCCACCACGACAATTTTGGCGTCAACCCTAGCGATTGTCGCCTTTGCCTTTCCTGTTGCCTTTGCCCCCGAGTGGGTTGCCAGTTTTTACTTTAATATGGAGTCCGCTGAAACCCGCCCAGTCTTTGACTATGTGGTCATTTTCCTCCCGATTGCCGCGAGCTTTATGTTCTTTGACGCCGTTCAAGTCGCCGCCAACCAACTCTTACGCGGCTTGGCAGATGTAACTTGGCCAATGATTATTACGGGCATTAGCTATTGGGCAATCGGCTTCCCGGTCGCTTACTTTACGGCCCTGCATACGGACATTGGTGCAAAGGGCATTTGGTATGGTTTGACAGCCGGCTTGATTGCCGCCTTTATCGGCCTCGGAATAAGGCTTTGGCTGCAGCTTCAGCGGCCGTCTCCGGTTTAGCAATCTCTCCGTCCAGGAACGGACGGCCATCGGTATCTTCAATTTCGACAATCCAAATATCCGGGTCTCGGTCGACAGCTTTATTGGTACGAAGGGTCATCTCCTGCTCATCAAACGGTCCATCCTGATACCATTCACGTGCGCCGCTCATGGCCATTTGTTCTGTGTAACGGAAAAAATCACGACCTTGGCGGACAATGACCCATAGCGCGCCTGCGTCCGGGTCCCCGCGCCGCAGAACAGCGGCAAAAGCGCCGTCCGATTGCGCGCGCCGCATCATCGCCGAAACGCGGATATTTGTTTTGAGACGCGCCATCTACAAGTCTCCGGTCGGGAGAATTGTCCCAATATAGTTCGGCTGCAATCCCATATCTGGCATCCCGCTTGCGTTGGTAACCTCATCTTAACCTTGAGGCATCGGACCATGTTTCGTAATAATACACTCCGCATCGCGGCAATCATCACGCTTCTTAGCACAACCGCCATGCCGCAGACAGGGCTAGCTGCCAGCTATTTGGACACCCTTCCAAAAGGAAAAAAGACGTCATACTCTGCATCGCTTGTAGATATGACACAGGCCGAAAGCGGGATAACCACGCGGACTTTGGATTGGCGTCAGCCGAGCGTGGAGCTTTATTTTGACCTGCCGCCGTCAGAGCGCACATCCGCCATCGTCCTTAACTTATCCGCCGACCCGCTGACTCGGGTTGCGCCCAACGCGCCTTTGCAAGTTCAATTCAACAACGGAAAACCTGTTCCCGTTCTCTCCAATGGCCGCGGCTTTGAAGCCCGCCTACCTTTAGACGCCGCAAACTCTCGTGATCGCCGGAACGTTATTCGCTTAAGTTACCCCGCCCCATCCGGTGCAGACTGCGTCTCACCGGCGCATGGCGCATGGTCGGTCGATTTGGCAGACTCCTCCCTTAAAATCTCAGGACGAACAAAAATCCGTCGCATGAGTCTGACTGAGGTCACGGATACCTTGAAACAACCGGCCCTATCCCCAAAAACCGTTGGATTAATTGCGCGCGGCCCAAACGGTACCGACATGCAAGCCTTAGCTGCCCAAGGCATTTCTCTACGTACACCCGGTGTACCAAACTTCTCAGTCACGAAGCAAAGAACTGATTTTAACGTGGTGATGGTCAAGCGAAACCGCTTATTTGAAGTCACAAATGATCCCATGATTTTGAACTCTGCCGGACCGCGTATTTTCGTCCCGCGTGGCCGACCAACGGAATTGATTTTCACGGGCGATACCGATGCAGAGATCCTGCAAATGTTGGAAATTTTCGCGACCCGGTCCCTCCCCACAACTCGCCGCGCGATCTCCAGTCTCGGTGAGATGAATTTGCAATACCCTTTGATCGGCTCAACCCCTAAAATTGACGGCAAAGCCCGTCTTTTGGATTTAGCTGTCGCGTCAACATATCCTGCCTCCGGGGCTCAGACTTACAAATTTGGTGTTACAGACCCCGCCGCAATGGAGGGTCAAATTCTGCTCCGCCTTTCAACTACAGAAGAGTTGGCTGAAAATTCTCGCTTGCGGGTCACACTCAATGGTAAAACGCTCGGCGCGGCGAAACTGGACAAAAAACGGAAATCTGTTGCCTTTGACATCCAACGCGGCACATTAAATGCGACATCAAATATACTTACGCTTGTGCCGGATATGGATGCCAGCCCGGCCTTTGTCTGCCCAACAGGATTGGTCGCCAATACTGGATTTTCAATAGGCGATGGGTCCCGTATAAATATTACCAGCACGACGACGGCCTTGGTGACTGAACTTTCACAGCTGACATCAACAGGTGGATTATTCGGACAAAGCGAAAGCTATATCGCCTTGCCACGACAAACCCAAGATTATCAAGCCTCGCTTCGTATTTTAGGCCGCATGGCAAAGGCCGCCGGACAGGGACTTATATCGGCCGATTATACCCGCAAGGCAGATTTTTCGAACGACAAGCATCTTCTTATTATCGGCCCGTCCTATATGGCAAAAAAATATCTAGCCGGAGCGCCAAAAGCTTTTCGTGAAGCTTTCTCTGGACAATCCAGCACAGGCGATAATTTGTTGGAAGCGAGATATGGACAGACGGCAAGCTTGGGTTCCGATGATGCAGCCTTAAAATATGCGGCCGTAGAATCAGCCCCACGCAGAGTGAACCGCGGGGGGATTGCCGCCCTTTACGCTACGGGCAATGGGAAGTTGACAGGCGTGATTTCCGCCGTGCCCGGATCAAGCTTTGTGCAAGCTAGCCAAAGCCTCGTCAAACCTGCGCATTGGAATTCTTTACAAGGGGGCGTTGCCCGGTGGACATCTTCCTCTGTGATTATGGCTCAAACAGCGCAATCAGACGCCGGCATTATCAAACCCCTTGTGGAGACTAAATCCAAATTTCCATCTCTGGATTTCTCTACGCTGGATAATTTCAACCTAAATTGGCCGGATATACAGTGGCCGGAATTTGAATTGCCAGAATTTGATATGCCGGACTTCGAGATGCCGCAGGTCGGGTTTCCAAATCTAAAATGGCCAAGTTTCGGCTCCGCAAATGAGATGCCACCGGTTCAACCCTTACCTCAGACGGTGGCGGCTTCTCGGACAGAAACATTGTCGAAAATAAAAACAACTGACCTGAAAACAATGAGTAACGTACAAGAAATCGTAGACCTTCCCGATGTTGCACCCCGGTTGAAACCAACTTTGATTGCGATCGGGCGGCCCAATGCCACATTACGGGGACCTATCGAATTTTCAATCGAAAGTCCCAAAGACGTGGGTTTATTTCAAGACATACAGCGCGAAACCAAAGCCAAATGGTCCGCCGCGACGCGTTGGGTCAAAACCAAGGCAGACAGCGTCATTAACAGCCGGGCTTTGACAAAGGTGAACCAGGCAACAGGACGGGCGAAAAACCGTGTGGAACCTGCGGGGCAGGCTACGTTGAAGGATAGGTTGCCTGGGAAAGGGCTTGTCCAACTGGGCAATCGTAAAGTGTCGATTTATGGATTGATACTAATGTTGGCGTTTGGGCTGGTTCTGCTGCTGATGACCCTCGCCAAACCGTCATCCCGCCTCGGCGGCCGCCACTAACTTAAAACGAACGCCTTTAAAAATTCCCGCCTCTGGTCCGAGAGGCAGGTTTGACCCGTTGCGCCCGGTCCGGGGTGCAGCGGGTTTTTTCCATGCATTAATATTATAAATATAGATATATTTCTATATCCGGCACACAGTAGCCGCGCTTCAATCAGCTTGAAGCGGTAAGATGATTTTGACCCGCGTACCTTCACCCTTAGTGGATCTAATGTCCATTTTACCGCCGTGGAGTTCCGTCAGAGACCGAACGAGAGACAGACCTAATCCAGAGCCGCGTTCTGTAGACATCTGCGCCGCTTCCCCTTGCGCATATGGGCTGCCAATACGTTCAATTTCATCCGCGCTCATACCGGCACCGTCGTCACTTATGGACAGTTCAAGATCCCCGTCTATGGCTTGGGCGTCGATTTCGACTTGCCCGCCCTTGTCCGAAAACTTCACAGAATTCGACAAAAGGTTGAGCAAAATTTGGCGAACCGCGCGGCGGTCAGCCTGGATAAGCAGCGCCTGATCCAAATCAAGATTTATATCCAGGCTCACACTGGCTGCATCGGCAGCGGGGCGGATCATCTTTACAGACGAACGAATGACATCGGCTGCATCAAATGTATCATAGTCAAGTTCATATCGACCGGCCTCCACTTTTGAGAGATCGAGAACATCGCCGATCAAATCCAGCATATGTTGTCCGCTCTCGTGGATCAGGTCAGCATATTCCGCATATTTTCCGGGTAATGGACCAAATAGCCGCGAACGCATCATATCCGAAAATCCGATAATGGCATTCAGCGGTGTGCGGAGTTCATGGCTGACACCCGCAAAAAAAAGCGTTTTATCCGTGCTGTCTTGTGCGGCCATCGCGCCTTTTTGGCGCAAGACTTCTAATTGAGCCTCTTCATCTGTACGGTCATGCGCATGAATAAGCCAGCCTTTTGAGGCAAGCGGCGTCAGACGGAGGTCATAATTGGCGACCAGCCCGCTGCCAGCATGAGAGACGCGGAGCCCTTGCGGCATCTGCGTCCGGCGCGCGGCTTCAACGTTTGCGCCAAAGGCCACTTTGTCCGGATGCCCGTCAGGTAGAAAATCCAAGAGGTCCTTAGGGACCTCACCGGAAAATTGCAGCGCTCCTTGATCATTTGCTCCGACCAAGCTGGCACCCGCGTCATATTCAAATAATCCGCCCTCAACCCCGTCCCGCCAATAGGTTCGCGCCCCGGGGAGGATCGGCACGCGGCGGGTTGAGGCGGAGAAGAGGGCCGCCAAACCGAAAGCCAATAGACCGGCAAAAGCCGAGAGTTTCGTCCAAGCCTTCGAAGAGGCATCCCACGCGGGGGCTTCCGGCAAATATCCTTGACGGCCAGCAAACCAAACCACGGCGGCAATCATCGCGGCAATTAATGTCCCCTCTAGGACCTTTTCTCGCTCAAACAGGCACGCCAGCGCCGGAACCGTAATGAATAAAATGGCCATAGGTATGAAGCCAAGCGTCAAACAGGCCAGTAGCGCCAGTGCGGCCCAACTGAGCATGAGCACGATTTGCACCCATTCTCGATCTGTCAAACGCGCGAGGATTATGCCCAAGAGGGCCGGAACGGACGCCGCCGCGAAGATTGGGAAAAGGCCAAACACGTCTATGCCCCGTAATGCCAGCGCGCCGAGCGCAGCCGCTAACGCCAGCAACCACACAAGGCTGGGCAACAAAACAGGCTGCCTGTCGATAAAGCTACCGCGGTCTGCTTGATGGACTGTATTCGTCAAATCCAACTCCTTAGGCCAATGTCATAAACGCGGAAATCCCGTCAGGACATGGTAAACACCGCCGTTGAAGCAAATTGCCACGCTCTTGGCTAACCTATTCGCGTCTGACGCCATCTTTGAGAGCCTTGCACACCCATTTGACGTGTTGAACCTAAAGACATTTGCGATTGCCGTCCTTATATGACCCCCATGACCTATCCCGCGAACATCCAAGACATGATTGACGACTTTGCCTTCCTTGACGATTGGGAGGACCGTTACATGCATGTCATCGATCTGGGTAAAGGGCTTCCGCCGTTACCGGACGCCGAGCGGACGGAGGCCAACAAGGTCAAAGGGTGCGCCAGTCAGGTTTGGCTGGTCAGTGAAAAAGACGGTGATATTTGGAGGTTTTCCGGGGATAGCGACGCCCATATCGTCAAAGGGCTGGTCGCCATTGTATTAGAAATTTTTTCCGGCCGCAGCGCAACAGAGATTGCTGCGCTGGATGCGAATGAAATATTGTCCAAGCTGGGCTTGTCCGAGCATTTGTCCGCGCAGCGCTCTAACGGTCTCGCCGCGATGATTGGACGTATTAAAAGCGAATCCGCCGCCTAACTGAAGATGTCACCTACGTTTGGAGCCCCGTCTTTGAGCGTCTTGACCTCCACATAAGCTGCGGTGAGACCTGAGGCAAACAAAGCATAGACGGCATATCCGCCAATCCCGGCAATGACATTAAACACAATTTGTTTGCCAAAAGACATGTTTAGAACGGCCAGCGGGTCGCCGCCAAAAATATTTACGCCTGTGCCAATAATCGCAATCCCTGACGCCACTGAATAAAATACCGTCCCAATAATAGACCACACAATTAGTAACAAAAATATCCAGCGCTTCGACCCTTTTGCAAGGCTCCAAGCGCGACCTAATGACCCGAAAATACCTTTCTTCTCATGCACGAGGATTGGTCCGGCCAAGGCCCAACCCGGCCAAACAAAAATAAAACCGATGAGCAATGCGTAAAAACCGAGGATGCAGACGATAGAATAAATAATAGAGATGACCAACATCGGCAGAATAAACCGTAATGAGGATGTCAGCGGCGATGCGGGTTGGGGGGCGTTTGTGAAATCTGCATAAGACGTCTGCACGACAATTAATTGCACCCAAAGAACGAAGAACATGGCAGGCAAACCTGACGCGAATGACCACATCCAATAATCTGGATCCAGCGCTGCACTCTCTATATCTCCATCGCCAATAACGTTTAAGAGCTGACCGGTCGTAAACATCGAGACCAAAGTTGTAAGAACAAGCACAATTGCAATGCTAATTAAGATCGGCTTCAGATTTGCAAAAAGGCCTGTAAATGACCGTGCCAAAACACGCCCAAAATCAAAATTGTTACTATTTGGGTTTTGCCAGTCATACTGATATTCCGGCGTGGCTGGATCTGTATAGGTCATGTAAACTCTCCCCTTGTCCCTTCGGTGCTAACGGAAGACATTCCCGTCGTCTAGGCTTTCAATTCGACATCCCAATATAGATAATCAAGCCAACTTTCGTGAAGATGATTGGGCGGAAAACGTCGGCCCTGACTTTGCAATTGATGCATAGACGGTTGAATGGGTTTGACCGCCGGATGCATGCGGGCCTCCTTGGGTAAGCGCCCGCCTTTTTTAAGATTACATGTCGAACAAGCCGCAACGATATTGGTCCAGCTTGTTTTCCCGCCAAGACGCCGGGGCACTACATGATCGAAAGTGAGTTCATTGGGGGAACGGCAATAGGCGCATTCAAAACCGTCCCGCAGGAAAAGATTAAAACGCGTAAAAGCGGGCGACCGATTTTGTGGAACATAGTCTTTTAACGCCACAACCGAGGGCATCTGCATTTCAAATGACGGACTGCGCACGCATTGTTCGTAATGGTCAATCACATTTACACGGTCGAGAAAAACGGCCTTCACCGCATCCTGCCAAGACCAAAGCGACAATGGAAAATAGGACAAGGGTTGATAATCCGCGTTTAAGATTAAACAGGGATAATTTCCCTGGCTCACAGGAACCGCGTTTTCGAGGTCGGTTATTTGACGAGGAGCCGCACTCATACGGTATCTCTCCCGATCGGACTTGGAAAAATTCTTAAACTGAAACTAATCTTGAAAACAGGTCTCCAATTATATCCGCATTGATTCTTAGCGTACGCAGAAACCTTGTCGTTTGACAAGCGCGTCTTGCCGCACTCTACGCCGATGTCGCAGATGTATTGGGCGTAAGCCCCAACAATTTTGCCAATTTTCCGAGCCTATAATGAACCTGGTCTGTAATCATTACTTCACGATCCGGTTGACATAATAAATGCAACTCGGTGCCTCTGACATCTAATTCAAAGTCACTGAGTAGCGACGGCGTTCGTCCAGTTACGACAATGCCAAGCCTGATGGCTTCCCCTATGCACGCTGCAGCCTGCCGCTGTGCGCCGCTCAGAAGTTCTTCAATTAATCCGGGCACTGGCGGCGGCTTTTTGGCTGTGTACGTTCGGAAAAGCGACAAAGATAAAAAAGCGCGTTCCGCATGGCTAAGACCTGCGACAGGTGCAAAGAGAACATCTTCAAAAACTAGCTCCGCACGATGGTCCGGATGCAGATTTTTTCCGAGACCAGCCAAATGGCACGCCGCCTGTAAAAGCCGCGTATTTCCTGTGTCTCCGAAACCACTGGGCAAATGTCCTACAAGCGGGGTCAGAAACCGATAAAGCGGCGGACCAAAATGTTCGGCCTGCACGAACCCTCTCGCAAAATCTCGACACCCATCAATCAGGGCATCTCGATTTTTGATCTGTTCGGGCAAAGTATTCCATACCAAACCCTCGCGCAATCCAACCATGGATATCACGACCGCCCTTGGCGAAAACCGTTGCATCAACCGTTCGAGCATAAGACCAGCATAAGGCAAGGTTTCTGCCCGAGCCTTTCGCAATCCCGGCCATGTCAGCAGGTCATCTCTCCCATCTGTCCACGCCCAATGCGCCAGTTGCTGTGCATGCGCCGCAGATAATCGATAACCCTGCAATGTCCGAAGGGGATAGTGAATTCGCTCTTGATGAATTGCCGCAAGATTTCGCCACGCCCCTCCCACGAGATAAAGTATATCCTCGCCGTCCAAATACCCTGGAACGCGCGCCAATTCAGCGTCCAAGCTCGGAATTTTCAACGCGTAATCCTTGGTCGATAATTCAGATAAATTCCCGCCAATTGCATCAAATGGCCCGAGGGGGAGTGAGACGCCTTGAACTGTGACTCCGTCCTTTTTCAACGACGCATCAATCCGCATTAATTCCAAACTGGCACCGCCCAAATCGGCGCCAATTCCAGACCTCCGATCATTGCTAGACAGCAGGCCAAGCGCCGCGAGCCGCGCTTCCTCCACCCCGGAAATGGGCGATATATCCAACCCTGTCTCGGCCAAAATTGAAGCGACGAAATCTGGTGCATCTTCGGCCACTCGCAACGCGGCCGTCGCGCCAACTAAAGGCGGAGGCAAAGCACGGGCCGAAATAATGTGAGAGAACCGCGCAAGCGCCGCACGACATTTACCTTTGCCGCTTTCAGATAAACATCCCGTCTTGCGTAGGTCTCGACCAAGTCCAGCTAGAATTTTTTCATTGTAAACCGGGGTGAAATGCGCACCGAAGATATCATAAATTACGAGCCGAACGGAGTTGGATCCGATGTCAATTACGGCAATCTGACGAAGGTTTTGTTGCACGGACAGCTAATGCACCGTCTTAGATTTGAGGGTCATAAACAATGCTCGAAACGCGCAGCTTAGAATAGGCGTCAGGGTATTTCGCGACAAAACACACATCAACCAACGAATTTCGGATGGAAGATTTGAGACGCAGGTAGATTGGAGTCCTCGAGATGGGCAGGTGCGGAGTCAGCTAACGCTGCGCCCCGGCCGGATAGAGACGGATTTTCCATAAAATATTCATGCGCGGAGAACCGCGGTTGTCCGTCTTCCGCCGTGACCCTGACGTATCGCCCCGTGGACTGCAGCTCCCAACTATTCGTATTGTCGAGCAGATTAGCCATCATAATTTGATCGAGCACTTGATTATGAACCGTCGGGCTTTCCACGGGAACCAAGGTTTCAATCCGGCGGTTAAGATTGCGCGGCATCCAATCCGCTGAACTAATAAAAACCGAGGCCTGGTCAGAAGGTAAGGCCGCGCCATTCCCAAAGCAAACAATGCGGGAATGTTCCAAGAAACGGCCCACAATGGATTTAACCCGAATATTCTCACTCATGCCTTTCACGTTCGGACGCAGGCAGCATATCCCCCGTATAACAAGATCGATTTTCACGCCAGCCTGAGACGCCTCATATAATTTCTCAATGACATTTGGATCAACCAACGCATTCATTTTCGCCCATATCGTTGCAGGGCGTCCGGCGCGAGCATGTAGAATCTCCCGGTCAATATGTTTCACCAATGCCTCGCGCAGGGATAGTGGCGCAATCGCGATTTTTTGCAGATCTTTGGGTTCGCTATAACTGGTGACAAAATTAAATATTTTTCCTACGTCTTCGCCAATCACTTTATCTGCTGTGAAGAGAGCGAGGTCGGTATATATCTTCGCATTTAGGGCATGATAATTGCCTGTTCCCAAATGCGTATAAGTTTGCAATTTCCCGCGTTCCTGCCGGATAACAAGGCTGACTTTTGCATGAGTTTTATACCCTATGAACCCATAGACAACCTGGACACCGGCGCGTTCTAAATCTCTGGCCCAGCGCATATTCGAGGCTTCATCAAAACGCGCTTTCAATTCGACCAAAGCCGTTACATTTTTCCCGGCGTCGGCCGCATCAATCAAGGCGCGAATAATTGGACTGTCTTCACTGGTTCGATAAAGGGTCTGTTTAATCGCAACGACGTCCGGGTCCGCAGCGGCTTGTTGTAAGAACTGTATCACAACATCAAATTCTTCATATGGATGGTGAACTAATATATCTTTCGCAGCGATTGCGGCCAAGCAATCTCCATCAAATTCTCGAATGCGCTCCGGAAAGCGTGCCTGAAATGGCGGGAATAACTGCTCTGCTGAACCCGCTTTGACGAGTTGTGATATGTCGCGAAGTCCAAGAACATCCGCGGTTTCCTCTATCGTTTCGTCAGCGCAATCAAAACGACTGATTAGAAAATCGCGTAATGCCGGTTTCATTTCCTTGTCAATTTCAAGACGAATAACGCGGCCTCGACGACGTTTTCGAAGGAGATTTTCAAAGTGCTGGACCAGATCTTCCGCACGTTCATCAATCGCAATTCCGCTATCTCTCGTAATTCGAAACACGCCTGAGTGCGTGACGTCAAAATCCGGATAAATATCAGGGGCGAAGCTTCTCAGCACATCTTCTACTAACACAAAATTCCGAGCTTTCCCGCCGGGCTTAATTTCAACAAGGCGAGGAACGCTAAGCGGCACCGTTATTAAACCAAATAAAGGATCACGGCCAAGTTTTTCTAAACGTAAAGCAATCCCAAACCCAAGGTTTGATAGGAAAGGAAACGGGTGAGCCGGGTCAACTGCTAAAGGCGTAAGCAATGGTAGAATCGTCGTGTCAAACGTGCTGCGCAGGTCAGATATTTGCGATTTTGACAGCGCGCAAACGGGGAGGACATTGATATTGGAGGCAGCCAGTTCCGTCCGCAAATCGTGCCAACACCTATTTTGCCTCGCAACAATTTTGCCTGCGCGCCTGTCAATTTTTTCGAGCTGTTTCGACGGCGAGAGCAAACTCGGGGCTTCTCCCTGGACTCTTGCCCGGACTTGCTCGCGCAGGCCCGCGACGCGAACCATATAAAACTCGTCAAGATTGGACGCCGAAATTGAAAGAAATCGGGCCCGTTCTAAAAGGGGAACATCAATATTTTCTGCTTCTTCCAACACGCGCGTATTGAAAAAGAGCCAAGATAATTCTCGGTTAAACAAGCGTGATGGATTACTGGGCTTCACAAATGCGGCTCTGCCAATTTAGGAAAGTGAGGCCTTATCTATGACAGCGCCTCTGCCCAGATACAAGCCGTCACCGTTCGGAGGCAAAGTTTAGGCAGCTTTCTGAACCGTGTCGTCCGATAGAATTGTAAAAACGCTCAAGGCGTCGGGCGCAGAACGCAACCGCGACCGGTTTTCCTCTCTGCGAAGCTTTCTGGACACGCGGGCCAACGCGCGTAAATGCGCACCGGCAGCGTTTGACGGCGCCAGTAAAAAAGCGACGAGGTCGACCGGCCGGCCATCGACGCTGTCAAAATTCATAGGATCTGACAATCTGGCGAAACCCGCAACGACATGATCTAAGCCATCTATGCGCGCATGGGGCAATGCCACGCCATTTCCGACGCCAGTGGAGCCCAAACGCTCACGCTCCATCGCAGCCGCCACGATATCGCGGCACGGTGTTTCAAGATTATGCGCCGCAATAAGGCGTGTTGCAAAGTCTTGGAAAAGTTGTTTTTGGGACCCGACATTCAGGTCGATTGCAATACTTTCCACTGAAAACAGATCATCAGCCATAAATAGACCTCGCCTCTTCGAACGCATTACGAGCAATATAGCCAAAGCAATGACCGCTGCGCCCGGTTCTGCACCCGTTTGAATTCGCGGACACATATATATCGTCTTTTGTAAGGTCAAATACTGGACTCAGCCCAGTATTGGGTCCTCTTTAGCTATTATATGGCGGAAATTTAGCCCGTTTTGGGATCAATCCACCCGATATGACCGTCTGCGCGTTTGAAAACCACATTAATCCCGCCATGACGGGCATTATGGAAAATAACGATACCCGAATCTGCTAAACCCAACTCTAGCGCAGCCATTCCCGGCGTCAGGGTTCGGATTTTTCGCGTACTTTCAGCGATAACCATAGGCTCGTCCTGCGTGCCTTCGGTACTATCTTCGTCTTGGTCCTCCCGAACAGGGTCTTCTAGGACGAACATTGAGGCTTCTTTCGCCTTTGCCCGCTGACTGTGATCTTTCAAGCGGCGTTTATAGCGGCGCAATCGCTTCTCGATATGTTCTAGGGCCTCGTCAGAGGCGGGATAGGCTTCCTGTGCCTCGCCCTGCCCCTCCATGGACGCCCCGGAGGGTAAATGGACGGAACAGATTGTCTTAAATCCCGTCCCTTCTCGAGATATACTCACCTGCGCCTCGCCATCCCGATGGATATACTTGTCCATCATCTCCTCCAACCTGTCTGTGATACGCTCTCGTAGCGCTTGTGAAACATCGATTCCTTTGGAGGCGATTTGAATTTGCATGGGCGACCTTTCTGTTGTCATTTCGTCTAGCTCAGACGGTCCCCATAGCATAAAAGACGACGCTTGTAATATTTTTCGCGACGATTTCGTTTCTGAGACGTAAAGAAGTTATGACATCGAAAAATAAAACCCATCACAATGACAAACTTCGTCAAATCCTTATCTTGGTGGCCGCGCCGCTAATTTGGATCTTCTCCTCGCTCGGCATTTTCTTAGACAATGCGCGCAGTCCCAGCGATTTCTCCGACTTGACCGAAAACGCGCTCGTTCCGCAAACTTTTGCCTTTTCAATCTGGCTACCGATTTTTCTCGGCATTCTGGCATTTGGCATCATCCAAGCCCTACCAAGAAACAAAGCGCGGGATATTTACCGACGTAGCGGCTGGTGGATTGCGGCTGGGTTATGGGGCGTTGCTGCATGGGGTCTGGTCACAGCCTATCTGCCGGATAGTGCCGTTGAGGTGCTGGCAACACTCGTATTTATTCCCACCATGCTGTGTTTGGTGGTGGGTATGACTAAACTTTGGCGCGGGCGTGAAGCGCTCAATACTATAGAGACGTGGCTTGTCTTGGTCCCTGTGAGCCTGATTGCAGGTTGGTGCTCCATTGCGATTTTTGTCGGTTTAAACGGCCTAGTTTGGAAATTCGTCGCGCCATTGGGATGGAATATTACGGCGACTGCCATGTCAGTATTAGGCATCGCCCTCTGGTGGGCGATTTACATTTTGCGCCAAAGGGCCATGAACAAAATCTACGCTTTCCCAATCCTTTGGGGTCTCGGATTTTTGGCGTTGCGACACTTGGGACAGGCCGGGGACACCTATATTGGGCTATCCGCCTTGATTGGTGTTGTGGCGATTATCTTGGCGACCAGTGTCCCCGGCAAAACGGCCTTGCACATTCGTTAGATTGCTCACCCAAAACTATCTGTGTGCGGACTTAACGGGTCTTGACCATATTTATTGGGTCCATTTGTTCCCGGAAATGTGAACCAGATAAAGTTAGCGAGGCTGGCCAAGGGACCAATAGGAGGGATATTTCCCGCAATAAAGAATACCATGACCAACCAGCCGGAAAAATCGAGATCGTGAAAGCGGCGAATAGCTAGCATGATTCCCGGCAGGAAATTCACCAAGCTGAATATCAGAGCGAGCCAAGCAGCTGCCTTACCGCTCGCGCCTAAATCAGACCAGAGCACAGTAAATTCTTCGAGCGTTGAGAGCTTAAGAAGCGTTTCCAGTAAGTTGGACCCTCCATCCGCCATTAAAATTACGATACCCAAAACACTGATAATTATCGTCTGATATAGCTGCACCCACCAATAGGCCGAGCGCTGCGCGCGGCCGTCAGCGTTCAGATAATTGCCGTAGAACCGGCGAACGGCTTCTCCAAATTCTAACATTAACCAAAGACTTCCGCGTGGTCCTCATGGGGGTCTGGTCCATATTGATTAGGTCCGGTGGTCCCCGGAAAAGCGAACCATATCATGCGGCCAAATTCCACGAGGGGGACAAATATATTGACAGCCCAGAAAACAAGAACCAACCACCCCGTTTGATCTAAATCATGGAACCTGCGAATTTTCACGGAAATCCCCGGCAATAAATTTACAAGCCAAAACAAAATTCCAGCAAATATGATGGCCAAAGAAACAGAATCCACGTCGCCATCCGCAGCAAACTCTTCCGTCCCGGACAGAGTCACAAATGCAATGATTAGCGCCGTGTAAATGATGAGCTGCATAAGCAAAGGCCACCAATATTCAGCGCGGGACGCACGTCCTTCGAAATTTACGTAATTCTTGTAAAACAAGCTTATTGCAGTGCCAAATCCCATCATTTTCAATTTCTCAGTTCATGTCCTTCAAAGAAAAAACTTGAGGCCCAATCATCCCTCACCCCCAAAACGTTCCGTCCAAGCTTCAATGTCATCCGTTTCAATCTTCGTAAATAGTACGGGCGGCGCAGATATATTTAAACCGATGGGGAGTGCATTTAGACAAGCCCCCGCCCCTCTGAACGTCCAAGTTCTATTCTCTTCAGGAATATTCATAGCGTCCAATATTTTCTTCGCCGCATCGGGAATAATCGGCTGGGCCAACACGCCAAACAACGCCACGAGGTTTAGCCCGACCCGTACACCCATCGCCGCTTGGTCAACATCTGTTTTATAATGCGTCCATGGGGCAGCTTGTGTGAGATACTCATTTCCCGCTGCCCAGATGGCCCGGGTTTCGGCCATCGCTTTGCGAAACTCGCGCGCCTCATAATATTTTACCAATTGGGGCAAGCGCATATCCAGCTCTGCCTCAATCCATTTTTCGGCGTCCGTTATAATACCGCCATCCGGAACGGCACCGACGAATTTTTTGACACAATAGCTCGTGATGCGATTAACAAAATTACCTAATACATTGGCGAGGTCAGAATTGATGTTCGCCTGGAAATCTTCCCAGGTAAAAGCCGCGTCCGAGCTCTCTGGTGCATTCGCCATTAAATGCCAGCGCCAATAATCGGACGGCGCGATGTCTATCGCTTGGTCCATAAATACCCCGCGTTTTTGACTGGTTGAAAACTTCCCGCCATACCAGGTCACCCAGTTGAAAGCTTTTAATTCATCAACCAACTTCCACGGCTGTGCACTTCCCAAAATGGTTGTAGGAAAAGACAGCGTGTGAAAGGCCACGTTATCTTTGCCCATAAACTGGACGTAACGCGTATCATTGGCCCCTTTATCCGTGCGCCAATAGGCCTCCCAATCGCCGCCTGTCGCTTTCGCCCAATCCTGCGTCGCGCCGATGTAAGCAATCGGCGCGTCGAACCAAACATAGAAGACTTTCCCTTCAAACCCTTCACGGACATTCCCATCCGCGCCCAGAACCGGGACGCCCCATGTCAAGTCACGCGTGATGGCCCTGTCTCGCAGTCCCTCGTCCAGCCATTTCATCGCAATAGACGTCGTCAGAGCGGGCCAGTCGGCACGATGGCTTTCGACCCAGTCACGCAATCGTCCGCTCATCTCGGATTGTTTGAGATAAAGGTGATTTGTTTCCCGGATCTCCACATCATGACTGCCTGAAACCGCACTGTAAGGATTGATGAGGTCAATCGGGTCCAGCAATTTTCCGCAATTGTCGCATTGATCGCCGCGCGCCGCTTCAAAATCACAATTTGGACAGGTGCCTTCGACATAACGGTCCGGCAAATAACGCCCATCAGCAATCGAATAAACTTGTTGCGAGGTCCGTTCTTCAATGAAGCCATTTGTTTCTAAATCCAAGGCAAAGTCTTGGGTCAAACGATGTGTTGCATCGGAACTTGATCGGCCAAAATAGTCGTAAGAAAGCTTGAAATCTGCACCGGCAGCCTTCTGGGCGTTGTGCATTTTATCGCAATAATCTGATACAGACAGCCCAGCTTCCGCTGCGGCCAATTCAGCGGGCGTTCCGTGCTCATCAGTCGCACATATATAAAGGACCTCATGGCCCATAAGGCGCATCGCGCGGCTATAGACATCCGCCGGCAGCATAGAGCCTGCCAAATTGCCCATATGCTTCACCCCGTTGATATAGGGCAGCGCGGAGGTAACGAGGATGCGATTAGGTTTCATATTGGACATGCGCCGCCTTCTACCCGCGTGACGCCGTCATTCAAGAGAAATTGGTGCGGGATGGAGCGTGAGGTTGGATACATACGCAGCGGAGCCATCCAAATATCGCCGGAAAAATTCAAGCGACCCGGCTCAAAATCAAAATTTCCCTTCCTCCTTGCGCGAGACAGTCAATGCGGACGCACAAGGTGGACGAATTTGTGAAAAAAGTACAGCCGCTGTCACAAAGCCGCTTGCCAGCCGTGCAAACGGAGGCTAAATGCCCGCTCAACCAGATAAGTGCCCCTATAGCTCAGCTGGTAGAGCACCTGATTTGTAATCAGGGGGTCCGCGGTTCGAGTCCGTGTGGGGGCACCATTTTCCTATCATAGCAAGTTGCGTAAGCCTCTGAAAAGTCTCAGGAAATCTCTCTTTCCTGTACTTTCCACACGGTAACTCGCGCGATTTGCCTCACTTCTTGCCTTACAAAAGGCTGCACAGGAGATGGCAGGATGAAAGCGATTAGACGGCCCGACCAATACCTACGACTGCGGGGTGATATTTGGCATTACGTGCGCCGCGTGCCTAAGGCCGTCAGCCATATTGATGACCGCACATTGATATAT